>NZ_JAUBRP010000007.1:83941-152479 GCF_036701935.1 Microcoleus sp. M2_D5
TGGTTGTGGAACAGGCATCTTGCCTGTTCATTAAAAACTGGTAAAACAGGTCGGAAAGCCTGTTGATTAAAAATCACGACTCGCGTCCACTCGCCCACTTATCCCGCCATTTCACAGTCCCTTCCGAAACTAAAACCCAGCGGCGACAAACCAGATTTTCTCGCAGCGGCGACAGTCCTTCCCGTAGCAGCGCATACTTATAAGAAATCAACTTCCCCGCACTTTCATTAAAAGGAATTTCCCCAAACCAAGTATTAGTATTGATATACTCCAATGGATAACCCTTACTAATATCCCAATTCCCCAACTCAGGACAATCTCCAATCACCACAATTCTTTCCCCAGGCTGAGTTCTAACGCTGTTAAGCTGCGCCCGCACAATAGTTTTCGCCTTAACTCGTTCTCCGACGCGGCTAAAAATCATTACTTCCCGCGAACCCAACTCTAAATCGTACAGCATCCCGTCTTTAACTTCAAACTTGCGCCGCGATAAAACCTCCGTATGCTCTCCATCAGGCAGCTCAGTATCCACCTCTTTAAGTGTCACAGAATTGCCGCGATTCATCGCTACAAACACCACCGAATCGCGATAGCGGCGCACGTAACAATAAACATCAGGAGTTAGATACTTTTGCCACTGACTCCCCATCGAAATAGCTGGATTCAGCCGTCGCAATCCCGACAGCAAACGCACATCTCGGTAAATCGGCGCATCATTATCCCATTTTTCCATCATCGGGCGGTTGTAAGGGTCATTCCCCCCATCTGTATCATCGTGCAGATACTGTTCAGTGCCGTAATAAATGCAGGGAATACCGCGAGTCGTCATAATTAAACATATCGCCAAATGCAGCATTTCTGGATCTGGATTCAACGACTGAAACCTCGGCATATCGTGGTTGTCAATAAAAGTAATCAACTCCGTCGCCCCGTAGTAGCGGTGATCCAAATTCAGGACATCTTGGACTAACTTAAATCCCGCGCCCGCACCCCTCCCCAATACTTCTCGAATTGCCACGCACAGACCAAAATCTAAAATAGTCATCCCCGACTCGTTGGCAAATTCCACAGAACGATCGTTTCTAGGGTCGCTGTAAATCCATTCGCCAAAAATGAAAACATCAGGTCTGTGCGTTAAAATGTCAGCATTAAATTCCTGCCAAAACCAAATAGGCATATGCTTGACTGTATCCACCCGCAAAGCATCAACACCTCTGTCTAGCCATTGTTTAATTGCTGATTTAATGTAATTGCGGTAGGCAATATTGTTTTCGTTGAAAGTTGCTAAACCCGACAGTTCGCAGTTTTGGACTTGCCATTCGTCTTCCCAGTTTGTGACTTCGCCGTAGTGGTGATACCAGTCATCTTCATCGTCGTTAAAGTCAGCTATTTTTACGCCGTCGTCGTAGAGTTCCCCTTTTTTACCGCTAAAATCTGGGTTGCTGTGATTGCAGACAATATCGAGCACGAGTTTCATGTTTCGCTGGTGCAACTCGTATACTAATTTGTCAAATACGGTATCTTTAGTTTCTTGTGTTTGGTTGATAGAAGGATTGTCGCCTGTGGCAATAAAGCGGGGATTTAGTCGCTTGAAATCTTTAGTCCAGTAGCCGTGAATTGCAGCTTGTTCGACAAATAATGCTTCAACTTGCTCGAACAGTGGAGTCAGCCAAACTGCGCTAACTCCCATATCTTTTAAGTAATCGAGTTTGTCGATAACTCCCTGCAAATCGCCGCCCCAATATCTGCCCCAATCTTTGCCTTCTGGATCGTAAAGTTCTGGGTTAGGGCCTTCGTTATTTGCGGGATCGCCGTCGTAAAAGCGATCGACTACAATAAAATAAATTGTTTCTTGTCGGAATTCAATGTCTCTGGTGTAGAGGAACTCTAAATCGATTTCGCTTTCTGGCTTAACTTCTTCTACCAGAGACTCAATTTTTTCTTCTGGTTCGCTAACTTCATATTGAGAGGAAGTTTGATTGGGAGTGACTGATGTCATGAGATGTATTTTTTTTTATTGTAAGATTGGTCAGTTATTCGGAGCTAGAGTCGGAGATAGCTTTCCCCTTTGACTGACTTTTACCGCATCATACGGAATTTACTGGTTTAATGAAATCTTCCTTTAGAGAGAGGGCAGACTCATCCTTGAACATTAAGTGGATGAGAGTTAATATTTGGCTTCATTCTCAGTCAAAGAGGCAGAGACTCAAAAACCTGTGCTACCAGGCCGATCCTAGTAGGGATAAAAGGTAGAGTAATTGTGCTATCGTACTTTTTCCCTTCCTTTCTATTCCTCCCGCAAGTTTTGGATATCTTCAACGCTCAAACCAGTAGTTTGACTGATTGTTTGATTGTCAAGTACATTGAGAAGTTGCCTAGCAATTTCCAGAGCTTTTTCTCTCATTCCTTGCTGAATTCCTTGCTGAATTCCTTCTTCAATTCCCTTTCGCAAGATTCCCTGCTGATCCAGAATATACCTTTCGCGTGCTTCTAAATCTGCCAACTCTTCTGGATTCAAGTTAGTTTCATTAGCAATAGCAAAAGCTTGCTGTATTTCCGACACTGTTTGCATTGTTTGCGGTATCACTTCCAAACTGGGAGCATTTTTCATAAAATAAACCCACTTATCAGTCAAAGTTTCTAATTCATCCAATTGTTTGTTAAATTTGGGTAACTCGATAAATATCAGTTCTATCTCAGGATCGACATAATCAAATAAACGCTTTTTCTCCTTGAACACAAAGTGAGAAATTACTTCTCGGTCATTGTCTAACATTTCAAAATCGGTAATTGTCAAAGCAATTACAGGTTTTAACTTAAAGTAACCTTCACCGCGAATTAGTTGAGTTGAGTAAGTTTTCGCAGCATTGTAAACCACCCGTTTCGCAAAAGATTCTACATTTAAAACTTGCATCTCGATAATTACAGTTTCGCCTCCTGCAAGTCTGGCTTTGACATCCAGGTAAGAGTCTTTGAGATACTGTACTCTTGATGCTAAATACGGGTCGATGATTTCTAGGTCGGCGATGGTGGGGTTGCCATCATAAATCATGGCATTGAGAAAGCTGATTAAGATTGGTTTGCTTTGATTGGAACCGAATATTTTTTTGAAGGCAAAATCGGTTTTGGGGTTAATGAATCTCATGGTCAATCTCTTTTAAAATGACTTATACTAATTCTCAAAACTCATGCAACAGTATCGCTCCGGGTGCGTCGCCACCCTTAAATCTTAAATAATATCCACAATCTTTGAGCGAGTGCACCTACACAATAGTTCAGCAAACAAACCGACACTCATCATTGTTGCAATCCGAGGCGAGAATTGGTATTACCTATTATTTTAACCCATTGGGAAAATGGATTGGGCGAGTTGCCAAAACTGGATATCGGATGCTCTATCCAAGCTTGAGCCGATCGATAGTGAAGTCAATCAGCCATTAGCGCTTGCTCTATATTCTATTCTGTCAAATCGACTTGTCGAATCTCTTCTAGCGTCAGATCCAAGCATTGCGCGATTTGCTCGTCGCTCAAACCAACAGCTTGCAAGCGTTGGATAGCATCCATTTTCGCCTGCTGCTTTCCCCGCAAAAACTCAGGCGACTCTTCCTGTGATGTGCAGACATTCAGCGATCCGATTACATGACCGCGAGCAACATGATTGCCACTAATTACGCTACCAGTAACATTGCTAATCCTGGACTTGCGAATCAGTGCCGCAAATTTAATTTATTAACATCTTCTCCAAAAGCATCAGAGAACAACTCCCATAGCTCGTAGCCCACATCTTTAGCATAACCCTCAGTACAGTTCAGCCCTTGGGCAATATCGCCGTACTTTTGCCGCTTCAAAACGCCCTCAATCACGCCAACTTGCATATCGTCTAAATGCTTGCCAGTTTTCGCAAATACCACTTCATCTGCAAAAGCCAGTGCTTCTTTAACGTTCATCAGCTTTCCTCACGACCTCGCGACAACAAAATTATAACCGTCTAGATCCGACTATTTTCGCCTTGAATACAAAAACGGCTGAATAGTTATTAAAAATTTCTGTACTATCCGACTTTATCCGACTTTATTCGACTAGGCAGATCAATTTGCAAGTTGTATTATTGTATGTAAAATCATCGCTCAAGAAAAATTAACTTATGACGACTACCCAGATCGCTCTCAACAAAAAAGCACATCCTTTGATGATGCACCTGAGCATCTTGCCGAAGTACGACATCACCGCCAAGGAAACGTTTAGCTACGATCCCACCACGCAGACTTCTAATATCAAATCTATGGATGCCTCCACCTGTCATCGACAGGGTTCCTGGCGAAGTGACGACTAGCATTTTCTCGGAGTATTGCGATCGCAGTCTTTTTTCTTGAAAGACCTGTGTCTTTTTTGTGTTCCAGGTCTTTCACGATCAACTTTATTTTAATTGATTTAGATATGACAGACGTTTTGATCGTAACTTCCGAGACTGATAATCATGTAAATGTCGTTATCAAGGAATTGCAGCAATCGGATGTTCGAGCAATTCGATTGAATTCAGAAACTTTTATTCAAAAAAGTCAGTATTTTTATGAATGGCAAGCTTCTGGCAATCCCACTCAAAGTTTTTTGTCTTTTGAAGACTCCTTGAGAGAAGTTCAAGATGTTGGCGTAATTTGGTGGCGAAAACCAGAAAATTATCAAGTTTTTCCAGAAATTAACGATGATTGGGCAATCAAGTATTGTCGAGAAGAAACAGAATATTTGATTTATTCTCTTTCTGGACTCTATCCGAAAGCTAGATGGATCAATAACTACTGGAATATGAGATTGTTATCTCATCGAATTAACCAAATCCCCATTGCTAAAAAGCTGGGAATTACTATCCCTCCAACACTCGTCACCAATTCATACGAAGCTGCTTGCGATTTTGTGGCACAACAGGGAAAGTGCATTGTTAAAGCGATGCGCTACGCTGGATTTGTACATGATGAAAAGCAGTACGCTTGCCATACTCGCCCCATTGATGTAGAAACACTCTTAGCGTTTCGAGAGAGCATTCGATTGGCACCTGTTTTTATTCAAAAACGCATTCAAAAGAAGGCCGAATATCGCGTTACCTTAATCGGCAAGCATAGTTTTGTTTGCCGCATTGATGCCCAGCATACCAACGATGCAGACGTGACTTTGGATTGGCGCGTTATCGAACCAGATAAACTCGTTCACGTTCCCGACAAGCTACCAATAGACTATCTGAACAAACTTCATCAAATGCTTGACGAGTTTGGTTTGAATTTTGGTGCATTCGACATCATTCGCGACGAGGATGACACGATTTATTTTATCGAACTCAATCCCAACGGACAGTGGTATTGGATCGAAATTCTCACGAAAATGCCTATGGTTCGCGCAATGGTGGAACTCATCGAAGATTTAGCGCTGCAATATCAACAGGATTGCTGAATTCGATCGGGAATTACACATTTTATTGGCATTGCTGCGTTTCTCGTGGCGGACAAGGAATCAGATCGACCATAATATCGTGACTGGGGCGGGTTTATTATATTGTAGATTATAGGCAATTATGGTTGGTGAACCCGCCCCTACAGGAATTGTGGTCAATTGACCGGACATGATATGGCATTGCTTCGTTCCTCGTGGCGGACAAGGAATCAACGAACTACAGCCACCGCCTCCAATCCTACCTCAGAATGCTCCACCCGGAACACATTTGCGCTCAAATTAGCAACAACTTGTTTCCCCTGTTGCGTCAGTTCCAAATAGCCGATCGCATCCTTGACATACCGATAAACCACATTCCAATAAAACTTCGGATAACCATCCCGCAAATCCCCAGGAGTCCGATACCCCAAAACCTGATTTTGACCAGTCTCCTCAAACTCGTAAAACAGCGCAGCAACCTTTTGCAAATATCGCGGATCGCTCAACTGACCAATTAAATCGGCCGCGCGAACTAAACCCGGATAATTCGCAGTATCTTGATAATCTTCATCCGCAGGAACCGGGAAACGAGTCAGCTCAATATTACGCTTAACTAGCTCAGCATCAATCAATTTGTGACCGCTAAAACGCTCGTCAATAAACATTTTTGCCCGATCGATATGATAAGGAGTCAAACTCGCATCCGTCGCCCCCGGAGGTAGCTTCACTTGCAAATCGTCTATCCCCGTTGCATACAGTCTCAAATCAGTTCGATCTTGCCGGCAAACCCCCTTCACATACCCGATATCGTGACACAGCAAAGCAATGTGGAAATGCAGCCAATGTTCACATAAAACACCACCCTCGCGGATGTGCTTGCCGCGCAGAATCTCCTGTCCCACCAAGGTCACTAAAATAGTGTGTTCCACATTGTGGTAAAGAGCATCGCTATTGGCAATATTTTCCAAAGCCATACTCGCTACCCAAGCAATAATTTCACCGTAGTCAGATTTGAAGCCGCCGTAGGTGTAGCGGTAGCCTTCAATCAGCCGATTTACAAAAGCATTAATCAGCAGTTCAGTTGCGTTAAACATATTCACTTCCATTCACCAAAGTAGCTTGTTAATTTTTTTTTATAAAAAATTTTTTTCTGTTACCGTTTGATGTTATTTTTGGCTTAACCGCGACGATGGATGCCCGCTCCTATGTAGTGGCATCCAGTGATATTATCAACGATTAAGAGTTAAATTACCGATCGAACAACTAGCAGTTTCACGCACCCCGTACAAGATTCACATCAATGGCGATCGAGGTATGAGACCCCTCAATCAGCAGTACGGCGTTACATCTTCCCCGCACACGTCAGCCAAAAAGGAGAGCGATCGAAAACGCAACCCCACTAATTCTTCATACACAGGATTCAGCTTGCACATAGGCGGTATGTGGAAAAGATGGTGTCCCCATAGCTGGATATCTCTCTCAAAAGGACACTGTGCTGGTATAAGTTGGCACAACCACCGAGCTACTTGCGGATCTGCGACTGCAATGCGATCGAGCCACTGTCGCACTGGTTGGACGAGGCGATCGCCAAAACTTAAGTGTTGGCACCCATTTTTAGGAAAAATACTTGTAGTCGAGTTCATAATTAACCTCAGCAATCATTACTAACAAAGAGTTATGAATCACCCTTTCTTAATCATCAACCAAACCCTCCGTTACCCCAGTGACGTGGATAAGTTTCTCTCGTGACACTCGCGGCCTCAAAATGTGATACAGAAAACTAACAGTTGTGATGACAAGTCCCAAAAAGTGTGAGACAGATCACGCCCTGTACCCGCTACGTCATGTATCTTAAGATATATAAAAAATAAATATAAGTTTATACTCCCCACCTCTACTTTAAAATCCTACTTAGCTGCGATATATTACCCGGTCAATTTACTAATATTAAGGTTCCAGGCAATGATTCAACAAAAACATAAATATGCCGACCTTGCTCAACGCCCCCACACAGATACCGTGCTGGAAAAACTCCCTGTAGAAGTTAAAAATTGGGCCCAAAGCTTGCCTTGGAATCAGCGGCGCTATGTCTTGTCCCTCTGCTACATATTGTGCGCCTCTACTCCCGACTTGCAAGCAGAATTTTTAGATGACTATACAGCCGACGGTTTAGTCTCAAAAATGTTTGAAGATGTAGATACTCTACACCGAGTCAAAGAGTATTTAATCAGATTCCGAGTCAAAAAACAATTAAACGAATCAGATTTAAGAAGCTACATCAAACAATTTTACATCCACTCAGCTCAACAAGCGCGTCGAGAAACAGACCAATATTTAGAATCAGCACTCCGCTTCGTCTTGAGTACAGAAGAACGCAATAATGTTTTTAACTACATTTTGGGTTTTGAATTTATTAAAATTGTGTTTCAAATGAGCTGGTTGCAACACGAAAGATTAGCGAGACTGCAAAAAAATCAGTCGCATTTTATTGAAACTTATATCAAGCCGATTCAACACGCACACAGAATTAATGGCATAATTCTCCCGAAAGATGAGAGAATATTTTTTGCCAGACGCGCCTATTACGTTCAACTGCCTAACATTTCTTACAGAAAACTCATTGAGTTAGTCATGGCAACTTTTACTACAGAAATGGTGAGTAATTGCGGATTTTCTATAAGTCGCCACTCTCAAGCTTTGCGCTTTGACTGCGATTACATTTACGATCCAGAACCAGAAGAAGAAAGATTTCCTACTGACTTGCAATTTATTCATTAAGTGTACGCAGTAAGGTGTATTCTAAGTTGCTTTTTTCTCTTTACTTTTAGTTGCCCTTTGGACACAGGATAGTTTTTGAACCACGGGACTTCTAGTCTGCCGGTTAAAATCGGATGTTGCAGCCTGATTTTATAAAATAGGATGGCTGTATCTATTAACCTTCCGCTTGCATTTCTTCAATGTCAAACCAGCTAACTATCACTCCCGCTAGCGGAATTGCTAGAAATATGCCTAAAAGTCCTGCCGATCTTGCCCCCACTAACAGTGCAAAAAATACCACTACCGGATTGAGGTTAAGGGAATTTTGCATCAGTCTGGGATGAATAAAGTTGTCTTGAATTTGCTGCAAAACAATGCAAGCTGCCAATACTTTTAAAGCTAGCCACACATTTTGAGACAATACAATAAAACAAACTAAGCTAATTCCCAGCGTCGCTCCAATCCCTGGAACTAAATCAAACAATCCCATAATAAAGGCTAAAATCAAGGGAAATTTCACATCTAACAGCAGAAAAATGAAAAAACTTGCTGTTGTCAAAAATAACATTAATAGGATTTGTGCCTGAAAAAATCCTAAAAAGTTTTTCTCTATTGTTATACTTAAACGCCTGTGCAGGTGTCGGGGGATAAATTTGAGAACCAACTGCCACAGCCTCTCTCCATCAAGTAACATGAAAGAAGCCACCACCAGAATTAATATTAAATTCAATAAGTTGGTTAAAAATACTTGTAAAAAAGCAATACTAGAAACAACTCCAGCCAAAGCTTGATTCCGCAGTTGTTCCTCAATAACTCGCAGGTTGACTTGCAGGTTTCTCGCCCGGAGGAATGCTTCGATGCGCTCCGACAGAGGCGCCAGAGCATTCAGAAATTCAGTCATGCTGTCAATTAATTGCTGTCCTTGAGATAAAAGAGTGACGCCTACGGTGACGGTGAGACCGCCAAAAACTAAAATGGTGAGCAAGACAACGAAGGCGACAGCTAAACTTCGCGGTAACAATCGCTGGAGAGTTCGCACCGGATAGTTGAGCAAAAAAGCCACGAGTGCAGCAATGGTGAAAACCGCGACTGCTGTTTCAAAGTAAGCTAAAAGTTGCAGTCCAGCCCAACCAGAAGCAAATAAAAGCAAAAACCGGACTAAGGCTAAATTGCTTAGCATATTCCAAAAATTGGGAGGAGTTCTGTCTTGCTCTTTCACAGGGATTTTTAGGGTTTAATATTACAGCTCAAAAATATTGCAGAGCTCTCTTTTAGAATCGCACCCAAGATATATCTGCGGCTATCCCCCTCAAGGCAGAAAACAGATGTCGAACTGAGGCAGGAGTGGTTTCTATTCACCATATCACCATAAGTTCGATCGTCACGAATGCCCTATGAAACACGCCCGCGATCGAACAAACAGCCTTTGTGAGTCTAAAACCGCCTTTGTGAGTCTGAAACCGCCTCGGAAACTCTTTGCTAGGGGAGTATTTGTCGTGGCAGACCCCCAACTAGGAAACAAACGCTCAAACAAGCTGGCGCCGAAAAACCCCGTTTCAGTGCCAGTCGCGAAAAAATTCAACTCTGCCTCGTGGGAGATAGTATGAACAGGTCAATTTTTGGGATACTAGAAACTAGCACTCAACTTAGCTGAGGAATAAACGTGCTGCTATCAAAAGGCTTTGAAGTAGAAATGTATACCGGCACTCCCGAAGGTGAGGTTGTCGGTCTCTCCGATCGCATAGTCGCCGATCTAGAGGGATTTGTGCGGGAGCCTGATAGCCGCAATGTGGAGTACACGACGGCCCCGCTGTGCAGCTACGATCGCCTGCTGTGCGCCTTAGTCAAGCCGCGAGTCCGGCTGCGCGAGTATCTCAAACAATTGGGTGACTATACCTTGCTGCCGGGAAGTACCTTGTCTCTCGGAGGGAGCGATCGATTTTACAGATCCGATCCCAACAACCCGTACCACACCTACATCGAGCAAACCTACGGCACCAAAGTCGTCACCGCCAGCATTCACATCAACATCGGCATCTCCCAACCAGAACTGTTGATGCGCGCCATCCGCCTCGCCCGCGTCGAAGCACCGCTGTACCTTGCCTTGAGCGCCTCTTCGCCCTTCCTCGACGGGGAAGTCACGGGCTATCATTCCACTCGGTGGGGTTTGTTTCCCAAAACTCCCGCCATCGTCCCCCTGTTTGAAAGTCACAGACATTACATCCAGTGGACTGAAGAACAGCTAGAACTCGGTACTATGCAAAACGTCCGCCATTTGTGGTCTGCAGTGCGACCAAATGGCGATCGTCGCCCCTACTGTCTCAACCGCCTCGAACTGAGAATTTGCGACCTCGAAGTCAATCCTCTGGCTTTGTTGGCCATCACTGCCTTACTAGAAGCTCGCATTTGGCAGATGATGGAAGACCCCAGCTTAGACCCCTTAGAACTGTCCACCTTACCGGCGGCCACGCGCAACCAAGACTTAGTTGCCCTCACAGACGCCAACGAAATTGCTGCATCCGAGCAAAGTTTGGATGCCGAACTGATTCACTGGCAAGACGGCAGAACTATTCTGGCACGAGATTGGATTGAGGAAATTTACCGCGAAGTGTGGCCTATAGCCAAAAAACGAGGCTTTAGCTGCTTTCTCTCGCCGCTCAAAAAGATTCTCCGGGAAGGCAACACCGCCCAGCAGTGGTTGAAGCTGCACGAGGGCGGTTCGGACACCCGCAGTATTATTTTGCAAGGGATTAAGGGCATGGCTCACCAAGAATGGGAGCTCGAAGACAACTTGTGCGCCCAGTTAGCTGCCTGAAGTACCCGCGGTTATGATAACGGGGGCTTTCAGTAGCCCCCTGGCTATGCGTACTCAGCCAATAATACAAATAGCCCGAACCTCCATGCAAAAATTTGCAGAGGGGCGGCCAAAAACAAATCAGAATATTTAATCAATGGAGCTCGACAAAGGTTATAAATAAAAGCTATAAGGTATATCTACCTGTGGGTAGTTTTATAAATTTCCCAATAGCTGTATTTTTCGCTTTTAATTAGCTTCATGCCCCAACTTGTCTTGATTCACCCGCAAATCCCCCCGAATACTGGCAATATCGCCCGCACTTGCGCTGCCACAGGCACAGAACTGCATTTAGTGGGCCCGCTGGGGTTTGAAATTAGCGATCGCTACCTGAAACGGGCAGGCTTAGATTACTGGCCCTACGTCAACCTCCACTGCCACGAAGACTTAGCGGCTTTTTTGGCCTATCGGGAGCAGCGCGGGGGACGAACGATCGGATTCAGCACTGGCGGGCGATGCAATTACGCGCAATTCCAATTTCAGCCCAGCGACTGGCTGATGTTTGGCTCGGAAACTGTAGGCATTCCGCAATACGTCTTGGATGCCTGCGACGCCACAGTTTTTATACCGATGAGCCAGCCTGGAGTCAGGAGTTTGAACCTCTCCGTCAGTGCCGCTGTAGGTTTATTTGAGGCTAAACGACAGTTGGGGGAGCTGGGATAAATCAGGATCGACACATAAATATATAGATATTTAATAGCTGTCGGAGGCTGCCAAGTCTCCATTTTAATATAAGAAATTTGTATCAAAGGGGTAAAAATCTAGATAGCAGACATTAATATATTTTATTCATTCAAAAACAGATTGTTATCAGCAACACCAAATTACTTCCAAGATGATTCAGCAACAAAAACAGAGGATTTTAGCGATTTAGGGCGCGAGCGAGTACCAGCTTGGGTCTGAACACTATATCATCTAGTAAATATACGGTTGTAGGCTGTCCGGAAATTAGCCTAAAGTCAGATAATAGGTAAGAGTTAAGAGCCCGTGCGGGAACGAAGATTTTATCTATTCGTTCCAGCTATTGCGGTGTAAGGCTTGTGGGGTTAATTGCAGCCGGTTTGACCGAGAATTTTAAAATTTATGACGGTTTGAGCTTGTCTAAATTAAAAAAGCAAGGTAATCTGGCCTAAGCATGATAGCTGTCAACAATCAGAATATTTTTGCTTGTTGATTTAAACTCAGCGTCATGCGATCCCCTTGAGTGTTTCCAAGGACAGTTAGCGCTTCTCAGTAGGAGGTCGTTTTTTTGAAACGAACATATCCCCAAATTAAGCCGGTTCAGGCTAGTGAAATCGACACAGACGGTTCTGCGGAACCATCCAAACAGACAACGCTCAGCACAGGCAGAGTTCGCTCTCTCGCCACGATCGGGCTGGCAATATCGGTAGGTGCTTCTGGCATCCTGCTACCGAGAAATGGAGACAGCGCTCGCGCGTCTGAACTCGCACCGACATCAGAATCCACCGCTGTACAGCCAGTATCGGCCAACGGGCCCGCTACGTCGTCCGCACAAGTAGACGGTTCCAGGGCACAACAGCCCGGAGTACCTTCCGATCCGGCGACGGTTAAGGTGCAGGAGGGGCAAAGCCTTTGGGAGCTTGGTCTGGATTATCAAGTTGAACCGTTGGTACTGGCAACGGCCAACGAGATCCAACCCGATACCATACTCCAAGTTGGCCAACAGCTCAGAATTCCGACTGCGACGGAAGCCACACCACAACAGAACGCCGGCTATAGCACATCGGCTTCGCTAGATATCGCAGCGACGGTCAATCCAGAACAAGAGTTAAATCTGACTGGCTCCGAGCCATTGGATAGTGCAGCCATGACAGGGCTGCCATCAACCGCAGCGACCCCGCTGGTCACGACGGTACCGGAACAAAGTTCGATCGAGATCCCGAATGCAGACGGGGCGATCGACAGTTTGAAGAAACAGGAAAACCGCACCACAGAATCGGGTCGAACGATGTTCGGGTCGGAGGGGGGAGCAAATTTATCTACACCTGCGGCATTTGTGCCGGAGTCAGCACCGACGCTGACCTCCCCCGGATATACAACTGGGACAACTATTCCTGACCTCGATGCCACACCTGTAATTCCCAATTCCGGGGTCGGTCAAGCAGCATCTCCCGATCGAGCATTCGAGTCAATTGAACAGTCTTTAGCAACACCCAGTTTGCCCGCGGCTGTGCTAGTCCCCCCAGCAGGAAGTACCGCCCGGCCGGCTGAGGTTCTCTACAGCGTGCGTCCGGGAGATACAGTAGAGGCGATCGCCAAAGGTCACGGCGTATCGCCCAAAGAGCTGATCTCCGTCAACAAGCTCGGCAACCCCAACTTGCTGAATGTCAATCAACGGCTCAAAATACCCCAAGTTGGGTTTAAAAATCCAGGGGTGCAGGCGGCAGCCTCTTATTCTGCCTCCAACTCTACATCTGTGTGGGCGGCGAATTCGGTTCCCGCATCTTTGAACCCCAGTTCGTCTACTTCGGAAATAGTCGGTGCTGGCGTTGCAGATGCTGCGCCCGTAGTGCCTGTTGTCTCTCCCCTAGAGAACCTGGAAGGTCTGAACAATATTTCAGCGCCGATGGTTCCCCAAATTAACAGCATTCCGCTGACTCAAGTTTCCCAAACCATTAGCGATCCTCGGAAGCTGGATCTTCAAGGCGAACCAACATTTACAGGTGCAGTTGACACCAGCGCCCTGCCCGGACCAGCCAGTGCAACTGCTAGCGCGATCGCTACGGGAGAATACCCGCAGCCGATCGGCTTCGTGCCAAATACTAGCGCCCAGGGTTCAAATGCCGGCCCAACTAGCGCTTTACCAGAATCGAATTCGGATGCTCTCCCTACCGCAGAAGCTCTCAACCCTTATTCCGAACGCTTGAGGGCAGAAGTTGTCAGACTGCGAGAGGAATATCGTGCCTCGCGCAATTCGATCGGCGCCAATGCGGTGTCCCTGGCTCCAAATGACGGGCCCTCGGTCAACCCGTCTGAGGATATGCCAAGTGCCAACCCATATCTCTACACCCCGGACTATACTGAGGCGGTGCAGAATGAAATCAGCAGACCGCCATCAAGAGCCTGGTCCGAGCAGGTTCAGAAGCAGCAGCAAGAGCGTTTAGACCCCGCTCGCGCAGCGGAACTGCAACCGATCAACCTGACGCCGACCTCTGCTGGGCAGCGGCCTGTGGTAGCAACTGCTCCTTTGGGATCCGAGGGTTACGATCCCCTAAGCAACCCGTCTTTGGGACGCATGGTTTCTCCAGAACTGCCTCCGCTTTCGAGCCCTGATACTTATCTGCCTAACGGCAAACAACAGTCTGCCAACCGATTTATTTGGCCGTCTAAGGGCGTTCTGACTTCTGGCTACGGCTGGCGGTGGGGACGGATGCACAGGGGAATTGATATTGCAGGGCCGATCGGCACGCCAATTGTGGCAGCATCAGACGGGGTGGTTACGTATGCTCAGTGGAACGACGGCGGCTACGGGTATCTGGTGGAAATTACCCATCCTGACGGCACTGAGACTGTCTATGCCCACAACAGCCGGATTTTGGTGCAAAAGGGTCAGAGAGTCGCTCAAGGGGAACAGATTTCAGAAATGGGCAGCACCGGCTTCAGTACCGGGCCGCACTTGCACTTTGAAATTCATCCCGCCGGACAGGGTGCTATCAACCCAATGGCTTTACTGCCCGACGATGCGTCCAGCGCTTCTCGGTAACGACTGGTCGAAAGTTATGGGTTTTGAATGATTATCAAAACTCATAGCTTTTACTAGGAGTCATTAGAAATAGTGTTGTTTAAAAAGCAGACATAGCTAGCCCTACCGTGCTACGATAGTAAATCGTGAAGTAGATTTGGCTCAGTGGCGCAGTGGTTAGCGCAGGGGACTCATAAGCCCAAGGTCGCAGGTTCAAATCCCGCCTGAGCCATTATTTAATCAAAAAAACTGCGCTCTCAAATTTGAGAGCGTATTTTTTTGATCGATCGAGAAGATACTTGTAGTCGTTATGAGTATGATATATTTGTAACAGTTCGTAAAAAAGGAAACAAAATCTATGACCAGTGAATGCCTCCGGGTTGGTCAAGCTGCACCCGACTTCGCAGCAACAGCCGTAGTGGATCAGGAATTCAAGACAGTTAAACTGTCCGACTATAAAGGCAAAAAGTATGTAGTCCTGTTCTTCTACCCCTTGGACTTCACCTTTGTGTGCCCGACTGAGATTACAGCATTTAGCGATCGCTTCGAGGACTTCAAGAAAATCGATACCGAAATCCTCGGCGTATCCGTGGACAGTGAATTCTCTCACCTCGCTTGGATACAAACTGACCGCAAATCTGGCGGTGTCGGCGACCTCAACTATCCCTTAGTGGCTGACCTCAAAAAAACAATTAGTTCGGCCTACAACGTCCTCGACCCAGAAGCAGGCATTGCCCTCAGAGGTCTGTTCATCATCGACAAAGAAGGCATCATCCAACACTCTACTATCAACAATCTTGCCTTCGGCCGCAACGTGGACGAAACTCTCCGTACTCTGCAAGCTATCCAACACGTCCAGTCTCATCCCGATGAAGTTTGTCCCGCCGGCTGGCAGCCCGGTGACAAGACCATGACTCCCGATCCTGTCAAGTCTAAGGTATTCTTTGCTGCGGTTTAAGCCGATTATATTTGTACGGACACGGCGCTGCCTTTCGTCGTGTCAACTTAAGCCGAAAGCCCGCCAGGGACTGAAGTCCCTGTCTAATAGCTAAAGTCCTCTCAAGAGGACTGATGAGGTGTTACCCATTTCTTTAGTCCTCATAGCGAGGACTTGAGCTTTGAGGCAGGGGTTTCAACCCCTGCCGGACTATGGGTTTAACGTGTTTGTTGACACGACGAAAGGCAATGCCGTGTCCGTACCCGCAGAGGCATTTATTTAAGCGGATTTTTAATTACCAATTAGCAATTAGCAATTACCCAATTAGGAAATATGCTGACTTCTACTAATTTTAGCGGCTTGTTAAATGAGCGGTTTTTCCAAAATTTATTGCCTGTTCCGGCGAGTAATGTTCTGAAGCTGGGACAGATGACACCAGATTTTGAATTGCCGGATATTAATAATGGCAAATTGGTGCGGCTGTCGAATTATCGGGGCGATAAGCCGGTGGTTCTGGCTTTTACGCGGATTTTTACTGAAAAGCAATATTGCCCTTTCTGTTTTCCTCACATTAAAGCTTTGAATGAAAACTGGGAAAAATTTGCCGATCGCAATATAGAATTATTGATGGTTGCCAGTACCGACGATCGCCAAAGCCAAATTGTGGTTAGAGATTTAGGCTTGAAAATGCCTCTGCTTTCCGATCCGGGCTGTCAAGTTTTTCGGGCTTATCAAGTCGGTCAGGCTTTAGGTGCTCCTTTGCCCGCTCAGTTTGTTTTGGATGCAGATGGAAAACTCCTCTTCAAACATTTGTTTTCTTTCATAGACCACAATGCTAGTGCGGACACTTTGTTGAAATATGTCGGTAAAGAAACCGCTGCTGTGTCCTAATTTGGAGTTTTTCACCGCTGATGCACGGGGGTTTAGGCCCATCAGCGGGATTTTTTCACCAGTTGACACTGGCTGCGACAGTTATTTAGTAATAAATACTTATTGTGCCAATTTCGATGGCGGAATGTTGCCATGTTCGATCGAGATGAATCTAGGCTATAGCTTGAAGGTACTTAGTACAAGTTTAAGCCAATGTCGTCTCCCAAAGATCGATCGAGCAAAATTGAATTGAGCATCTTAGCGTCGCATCCTGACTTGTTGACAGGTTTAGATGCGTGGCTGCGGCTAGGTTTACTTTCGCCCGCTGAAGTTGAGCAATTGTGCCGGCAGTATTTAGTCTGCCCAATCACAGATCCCGCTGTAGATTTTTCTGAAATTGAGAACCCGCGAGCTCCTATTGCCGAGCCAAAAGTACTTGCCTTATCAACGCAAAAAGCAGTACCTAGCAGCCTAGAAAGCGTTGCTAGGCCCACAGAAACTACTCAAACCCCTAATTTTATCGCTCAAATTTTGCACTCGCTAATGGCAGAAATTAGCGTGGTGTGGCTGTTGTTTTTAGGAGTGTTCATGGTAGTTGTCTCCTCTGGAGTCTTAGCTGCCAGTCAGTGGGAAAAATTTCCTGCAGCCGGACAATATGGAGTTTTATTAGCTTATACTTTAACCTTTTGGGCGATTAGCAGTTGGGCAAACAGACAGCAGAATTTGCACTTGACTGCTCAAACTTTGCAAGAAGTGACGCTGTTGCTAGTGCCGATCAATTTTTGGGCAATGGATACTTTTGGATTGTGGCGGTATCCTTGGGATTGGGCGGTAGCAATCGCAGCGGCACTCCTTTTGACTTGGATAACTGCCCGGATTATAAAAGATCAATATCAAAGCTTTTCAGGAAAAAACATTAGTCGCTCGATCGCCCTAAATCACTTGGGATTGAGTTATTTGCACTCTTGGTGGGCATTGGCCGGCTTTGCCCTCGCTGCGGTTTATTTGGGTACAGTGGGGACTGCTGCTGCTACAGTTTATCAAATTCAGCAACAACGATTGCAATCTATCCAAGGTGGGGGAAATACTGAAACATTCCCCGCTGCTTTCAGTTTGAGCAGAGATTTTCTGACTTACAAAAAAGCAGCTTTAGTAGCTTATTCGTTAGGAATTTTACTGGGTCGAGCGATATTTGTCAAGGATGTAAATATCGCTGAAATGGGTTTAGCTTTGGCGATTTGTGGCGTGCTTTTAGGATGGCTAGATTGGCAGCAACCCCGACAATCTGGAACTATTAAAAATAATATATCCGACCAGCCAAATCCCAGCAACTTTTTTTACTGGCAATTAGCGGGAGGGGGTTTGTTGGGTTTGGGATACCTGGTTTGTTTTCGCGACATTCCGCTACAGGCGATCGCCGTTAGCGGATTGGCTGTTTGGTTTTTTTATAACCGTTTAGTGCGGTTTTGGCAAGAGTTTGATTTGCTAATGCTGGAGGCGGTGGGACTTCAGAGTATTTGGCTGTTTTGGCGACTGCTTCCTTTAGGGATTAAAACACAAGTTGTGGCATTTTTCACTCAGCTTACAAACTCTCAGGAAACTCCTTGGGCTTTTTGGAGTGTTCTGCTGTTGCCTTATCTAATTTTAATGGTAAGTGCGGCTGAGTTGCTCTACCGCAAGCGGAAGTTTCAACTTGCCAGTTTTGGCGAAAACCTTGCTCTCGCTTTGGGGAGTGTTTTAACTGCTATTAGTTTTGTCAATCCGTTTTGGCGATCGCTCAATTTATTCGTCTCTACTTTAATTTTAGGTTGGATCGCTTGGAAATACGTAATTCCCGATAATTCCCGGCGAGTTTCGAGGCCGGCTTCTGCGGCTGAACAACAGGGAAATCCGACAATTTTGGTTTTCATAACTCACATTATGGGTTTAGGCGCGATCTCTTCGGCAATTGACTTATTTTTCCCAAACCTGACACCCAATATTTGGTCAGCAATATTATTAATATTCATGGCGAGTGAATGGGGATTTTTTGTCTGGATGAAAGCGGCAAGTTTCCGAGAAAACTCGGCATTTTTTCGCTGGCATCCTGCATGGTTCCAAAGTTCCTGGTATCTGGGCTTAGTATTAGCAGGATTTAGCTTTGTGTTGTTGCAAAATTATTTGATTGCGGGTACTGCGACTCATAGCCCTCAGTGGAGTTTGCTCTGGCTGGCGACTCCTTTGGCATTGACTGCGGTTGCTAAATATACTGAGAGCCCTCACAAAGAAATTGCCAGTACCTTTAGTACGATCGCCTTAATATTCGCACAATTTCTAATTTTTACTTTTCCGGGATATCGGTTAATTGGTTTTGGCTTGGCAGCCGGATTAATGTCGGTCAATACTTACTATTTAGTAGAGCTACCAGCGGCGGCGATTGGAGTGGGGTTTGGCTTGAGTTTCGTAGCTGCGGCGATCGATCGATTAGGTTTTGTGTCGGGTTGGGATTGGGCAATTGCTGGGGCGATCGCTCTTTTGTCTCTGTGGTTACTTCGCAGCAGAATTGTTCGTTTTTCCAGCAGTTTGCCTGAGCCTTCTCAATTAGCTGAAATTTACGATCGAGCTTTAGATGGGTGGGCAATCTTACTGGCAGGCTTGCTGTTAACAACTATTACTTTTTATTCCTATGAACTATACGCAGGCAGTAGCTTGAGTTTTTCGCCATCTACTGAAGTTTTGGCGGCTATTTTGGTGATAATGGCTGCGATAATTTTCCGAAGTTTAGGCCAACTTTCCCCTCTGGCAATTTATGCTTTGGCTTGGAGTGTGGAGTTGTTGACAGCAGTCGGTTTGAGTTTTGTCGATCGCACTACGATTAATTTGGCAGTTGCTAATATCGCTCTCGGATTGTTTACTCAATTGCTGGGGGATTGGTGGCGGCGCCGTCAGCCCGATCCAACAATCTTACCTAGCATTCATGTTATACCTTTGGTTTACGGGGTATTGGGTTTAACTTTCCGATCGCACACTTTTGCGAATTGGACTGGTTTAACGGTGTTGGGTGCGTCTTTAATTGCGATCGGCATTGGTAGGCGGGAACCAGAATTCAAACCTTTGGTTTATTTAGGATTAATTGGCGTCTCCGTTGCTGCTTGCGAATCGCTACTATATCAACTTTTTCAAACACCGGGAGGAGCTTTTGGAGACGGCTTAATTGTCCTGGCCACTCTCGGCACAGCTTTAACATATATCTATCGCATTTTATCTCCTTGGCTCAGCAATTATTTACATTTAACTAATGCAGAGTTAAAAATATTTGCTCACCTGCACTGGGTTTTGAGCAGTTTGCTGCTGATTTGGGCTTCTGCCGATGAGATTAAATCCGCCCTAAGTTTAGGATTAGTCACTGGTGCTTTATTAGTTCAATACGCTTTCCTGCAAGGGCGAAATAATCTCGATCGCCAATGGGGAGAAATTTGGATTTACTTGGGTTGGCTAGAAGCCTTTGGCATCCGGCTTTACTGGATCAATACACCTTTAGTTGAGTATATTTCCGGGCCGCTGGGGCCTTGGAAAGTTGCCCTCGCTTCTCTATTTGCCTATTTCATTTACATTTTGCCTTGGGACAACTGGGGTTGGTCAAAAAAACCTTGGCAGGTAATTGCTTCGCTGATTCCAATAGTTGCTATTTTGGAAAGTCCGGCTAAGTTTTATCCGATTAGCTTGCTGATAGCTGCTACCTTCTATTTTTTCCTGGCTTGGGAAAGGGAGGAAGTCCGTTTTACCTATGTGAGTGTGGCGATAATTGACTGGATAATGCTGCGGTGGTTCTGGCAAATAGGATTGACTCAGCCAGAGTTTTATGTTACTCCTTTAGGACTTTCTTTACTCTACATTACTCACTTCGATCGCAGTTTCAAATTACCAGCACAAAAACCGCTGCGCCACACTCTGCGAATGCTCGCAACTGCGCTGATTTGCGGGATGCCTCTGTTGACTCAGCAAAGCCACGGTTTAGTTGCCGCAGCTTTTAGTTTAGTGGCGATTGCAGCAGGTTTGGCGCTGCGAGTTCGGGCATTTTTGTTTGTGGGAACGGCTGTATTTTTAATCAATGTTTTCTATCAGTTGGTAGTTTTGATTTTCGATTATCCGCTGATTAAATGGGCGATTGGTTTGGCTTTTGGCATTGCGTTTATCTGGATTGCTGCTACTTTTGAAACGCGGCGCGATCGCATTTCTGCTTTTGTGCAGCATTGGGTTGTGCAATTGCAATCGTGGGATTAGAGTCAGCGATTGTAACGCGGGCAATGCCTGCCCTACGGAACGACTACTGGTGGATGTAGTATAATCACATTATTAAACCTGAGTCGCAGACAACAACTCTAATATTCCTGTACTAAACAATGATGACAACTCAGTTAATTAAGCGGTTATTTACAGTAAAAGAATATCATCATATGATAGAAGCTGGCATCTTGACCAAAGATGATAAAGTTGAATTAATTCGAGGAGAAATTGTTCAAATGGCCGCCGTTGGTAGAAGGCATACATCTCATGTCAAGCGTCTGACAGAGTTATTCTATATCCGCTTATTATCGAGAGTAACCATTGGAGTTCAAGATCCGGTAGAATTGGACGATCGCTCGGAACCTGAACCGGATATTTCTTTACTGCGGCGGCGCGATGATTTTTACGAATCTGGACATCCTCACTCTGAGGATATTTTACTAATTGTGGAAGTAGCGGATGCAACCGCTGAAACTGACAGAAATATCAAAATTCCTCTTTATGCCGAAGACAATATTGTAGAAGTTTGGCTGGTAGATATTAACGAACAATGTGTAGTAGTTTATCGCGAACCTTCTCCATCGGGATACCAAAATATTCAAAGATTCCAGCGGGGTCAGGTTTTATCTATTCTAGCTTTTCCAGATGTAGAAATTGCTGTAGATAATGTGTTGGGATAAAAGAGCTAAAAGTCATACCATTTTAGATTTTAGATTTGGGAATGATATCGTTTCCGGTTGTATCTCATATCTTGCACCATTCTCAAGAACAGGCTTTCCGGCCTGTTCCACAAAAATTCAATGTTCTTGTGGAACAGGCCGGAAAGCCTGTTCATAAATGGCTACTTGAGAAGGGTGCAAGATATCGGTTGTATCGGAATGATTTAACCGCAGAGGGCGCTCCAGAACGCAGAGGGAGAGAATACAGAGAGGAATAATTCCGATGCTACCGAATTTGATATGACTGATTAGACTTCTTGCAAAAGTCCTTTCGATCAAATTTTCGGACGGGCTCTCCGGCCCATCCCACAAGAGAAAAAACTTTTTGTGGGATGGGCCGGAGAGCCCGTCCCAGCTATTTTTGAAAGAGGTCTATTATATAAGGATTTGGATCTTGCCTAAAGTTGCTTTTTTTAACTGGTTTCATTTAATTAAAAACCCGGCTTCTGGGAAAAACCGGGTTTTTAATTAACAGTATTTATCCGTTGGTAGAGTGCATTAATGGCTTAATGCGAATTCGGGCAATTTCGGCTCAGATGGGCCATCGGGCACTATCTTAACCTGACCGTTTTCATCCACGTCAACGATCGCCTTTTGGCCGTCTTTCAGCTTCCCAGACAGCATTTCCTCAGCCAGTACATCTTCCAACAACCGCATGATGGCGCGGCGCAAAGGTCGAGCACCGTAGCTGGGATTGTAGCCTTCTGTAACTAACAAGTCTTTGAACCGGTCTGTCACCGACAAAGTAATACCCTGTTCGGTTAAGCGGCTGAAGACTTGCTGCAACATAATGTCCGCAATCTGCTTCACTTCTTCCCTGTTCAACTGGCGGAAGACGATAATCTCATCCAAGCGGTTGATAAATTCAGGACGGAAAAACTGTTTCAGTTCTTCGTTTACCAAGCTGCGAACGCGGTTGTACTGCCCGTCTGCGGCACTTTCAGCAAACTCGAAACCGAGACCGCCGCCGCCTTTTTCAATCACTCGCGAACCGATGTTTGAGGTCATGATCAGCAGGGTATTCTTAAAGTCAACTGTCCGACCTTTAGCATCAGTTAAGCGGCCGTCTTCCAAGATTTGCAGCATCATGTTGAAGACATCCGGGTGAGCTTTTTCGATTTCGTCGAACAGGACGACGGTGTAAGGACGGCGCCGGACTGCTTCTGTTAGTTGGCCGCCTTCGTCGTAGCCGACGTAACCCGGAGGCGAACCGATGAGTTTGGAAACCGTGTGGCGTTCCATGAATTCGGACATATCTAACCGAATCATGGCTTCTTCGGAACCGAAGAAATATGTTGCTAGGGCTTTTGTAAGTTCCGTTTTGCCGACGCCTGTGGGCCCGGAAAAGATGAAACTGGCGATCGGGCGATTCGGATTTTTCAAGCCTACCCGCGCGCGGCGGATGGCCCTAGAAACTGCGGTGACAGCTTCTTCTTGACCGATCAAGCGCTGGTGCAGCGTGTCTTCCATGTGCAGCAGCAATTCCGATTCGGATTCTGTCAGCTTGCTGACTGGTACTCCCGTCCAATTAGCCACGATGTGGGCGATGTCTTCTTCGGTGACGGTGGGAGAGGTTTTGAGTTGGCTTTTGTTGATAGTAGCTTCGGCGATTTCGGCTTCAATTTCTAATTCGCGATCGCGCAATTTTCCAGCTTTGTCGAAGTCTTGCTCGCGCACTGCTGCATCTTTTTCTTTTGTTACTGCAGGCAGTTGCTTTTTGAGCTCTTTAACTTCGGGCGGGGTTTGCGAATTCATCACGCGGACGCGGGAACCTGCTTCGTCAATTAAGTCGATCGCCTTGTCTGGCAAAAACCGATCGTTAATGTATCTGTCTGACAGTGTGGCCGCTGCTTCTAAAGCTGCGTCGGAAATTGTCAGTCGGTGGTGCTGTTCGTAAGCCGATCGCAACCCGTACAATATTTCTATTGTTTCAGCCACGCTCGGTTCGCCAACTTTGATCGGTTGGAAGCGCCGTTCTAAGGCAGCGTCGCGCTCGATGTGTTTGCGGTATTCGTCCAAGGTAGTTGCGCCTACACACTGCAATTCACCTCTAGCAAGGGCGGGTTTGAGCATATTGGAAGCGTCCATGCTGCCTTGAATTGCGCCTGCACCAACTAATGTGTGAATTTCATCAATTACCAGAATGATGTTGCCGGCAGCGCGAATTTCGGCCATGATTTTCGTCAGCCGTTCTTCAAATTCGCCTCGGAACTTTGTACCAGCAATCAGCGAACCCATATCGAGGCTGATTACTTGTTTGTCTTCTAAAATTTCCGGGACGTTTCTATTAACAATCCGCTGGGCTAGGCCTTCGGCGAGGGCTGTTTTGCCGACTCCCGGTTCGCCTACTAACACTGGATTGTTCTTCGTGCGGCGGCCGAGCACTTGGATCACCCGTTCGATTTCATTTTCGCGGCCCACCACGGGATCGAGTTTGCCTGCTGCGGCTAACTTGGTCAGGTTTGTGCCAAATTCTTCTAAGGTCGGGATTTTGCGATCGCCGCTATCCCCCCTGCCTCCGGGTACCGCCGCCACTTCTCCCACGGCACGAATTACCTGCGTGCGGACTCTCTGGCGATCGATTCCCAAGTTTTGCAGCACCTTCGCCGCCACCCCTTCATCGTCCTGAATCAGCCCCAGCAGGATGTGCTCGGTGCCGATGTAATTGTGGCCTAACTGCCGCGCTTCGTTTAGCGCCGTCTCAAAAATGCGCTTGACGCGGGGCGTAAAAGGAATTTCTGGCGGGAGGAACCCGGAACCTCTACCGATGATATTTTCAATTTCATTGCGCGCCTCTTTCAAGTTGAGGCCCATATCCAGTAATACTTTTGCAGCGATGCCAGTGCCTTCGCCGACGAGTCCCAGGAGGATTTGCTCGGTGCCTACAAAATTGTGGCCGAGGCGCCGCGCTTCCTCTTGGGCTAGCATGATTGCTTTAATGGCTTGTTCTGTAAAGCGTTCAAACATATTTTTTCTATCCTACTGTCTTGGCGAGGGCTGTATCGCTGCTGGTGAGGAGCGATTTGGAACACTACACAAATTATAGATGTAAATTTTTGTGTATTTCCTTCTCTAACAATGTATCTTGCTAAGGGGGTAGGGACAGTGGGGAGACCCGAATAGTAGGGGTGTGGTTGCCGTCCGCTGTCGATCGGATATTAATTGAGAATAATAGTAAGCTGTTGTGCATTTAAACTGCACAGTAAAAATTTGGTCAACTTCTTGTGGGGTGGGCGTCTCGCCCGCACAAAAAATGCAATTTAGATGTCGAACAGCTTAGCAAAATGGCTTGATTCCATAAATACTATCATTTTATCTATAAGCTGTGGAGCATTTAAACCACTAACGAGGTCGCTCCGGGTGCGAAGCGAAGCGAACACTGACTATATATGGAAAACGCCTTAAAACTGACGCACCATACAATACCATTTTAAATGCTCCACAGCTTAAATAGATTCTTGTCCGGGTAAATAAAGCTTGATTTTTGTTGGCCTAAGTACATGGTTGAATTAAGCATATAACAGTTGCCATGTCAAGACTTTTGACGGTTGAGGATGGTCGTGCCGTCAGCCAACAGCCAACAGTCAACAGCGAACTGGGACTAGAATCAGATATATTTTCAACTCTGAGCATAACTCCATGCAATTTCTCTCGCAATACCAAATCCACTCTACTCTCCACGAAGGTATCGAAACGATTATTTATCGAGGGAAAATCCCCACCCACCAGGATACAACCGTACTCAAAATCCTGAAATCTGAATATCCCACCCTCGATGCAATTACCCGGATCAAGCACGAGTATCGCATTCGCCAACATTTAGACCATCCGGGCATAGTTAAAGTCATTAGCCTAGAAACCTTTGATAACCGTCACGGCTTGCTTTTAGAAGACTTTGAGGGCGAATCAGTCGATCGCCTCATGTCCAGACAAAAGCTCGAAGTCATCACCTGTTTGAGGTTTGGTATTCAACTCATAAAAGCCTTAGAATATCTGCACATTCAAAAAATTATTCATAAAGATATTAAGCCTAGCAATATCATCATCAACAGCCAAACAGGAATTATTAAACTCACAGATTTCGGGATTGCTTCGCGATTGTCTAAAGAAAACCCCCAAATTAATCATACTACCTCGCTAGTCGGTACTTTTGCTTATATGTCTCCCGAACAAACCGGGAGAATGAACCGCACCCTCGACTACCGCACCGACTTTTATTCTCTCGGAATTACCTTATATGAAATGCTGACAGGTCAATTGCCATTTATGAGCAACGACCCTTTAGAAATAGTTTACAGTCACATAGCTTCTCAAGCAATTTTACCGCATCAAATTAATTCAGACATTCCACCAGTTATTTCACAAATTGTGATAAAATTAATGGCTAAAAATGCCGAAAATAGATATCAAACAGCAGGCGGATTGTTAGCCGATTTAGAAATTTGTTTACATCAGTTAGAAAGAACAGGCAAAATAGTCGATTTTACGCCCGGAAACTTAGATATATTGAGTCAGTTGCTGATTCCTCAAAAATTGTACGGTAGGGAAACACAAGTCAGCGAACTATTGGCAGCATTTGAACGTGTAGCTAATCCTTGCGAGGAAAATTCTTCCCCTTCCCAAATTGAACTGATCCTAGTGTCGGGTTATGCAGGTATAGGCAAATCGGCAGTAGTCAACGAAATTCAAAAACCCATCACCAGACAGCGCGGTTATTTTATTTCAGGTAAATTTGACCAATTCAAACGGAATATACCTTACGCATCTTTAATTCAAGCTTTTCAATCTTTGATCCAGCAGTTACTTGCGGAAAACAACGAAAAATTACAATATTGGCAACATCAACTTTTAGCCGCACTAGGCGATTCCGGCCAAGTAATTATTGACGTGATTCCCGAACTAGAATTGTTAATTGGCAAACAGCCTGCCGTTGCGGATCTGGCCCCCACAGAAGCACAAAACCGCTTTAACAGGCTATTCAAAGAATTTATCCACGTAGTCGCGCAAAAAGAGCATCCATTAGTCATATTTATCGATGACTTGCAGTGGTCAGATTCAGCGACATTGAAATTAATGGAATTGCTGGCAACTGACCCAGACAGCAGATATTTACTATTAATTGGAGCCTATCGAGACCATGAAGTTAGCTCTACACATCCTTTAAGGCAGACAGTAGAGTACCTTCAAGAAACGGGGATTATTCTCAACAATTTAGTGCTGGAACCTCTTTCTTTAGCCCAGGTAAGTGAGTTGATTTCGGAGACATTGCATGACTCAGAAAGAATTCAACCTTTAGCGGAGTTAATTTGGAATAAGACTGGTGGTAATCCTTTTTTCTTGACACAATTGCTCAACACTCTTTATCAAGAAAAACTTTTGAGGTTTGACTTTAACCGGCTGCTGTCTCGCGGAAAAAAAGGGGAGTGGCAGTGGAACATTGAGGAGATTCAGGCTATTGGCATCACAGATAAGAGTGTAGTTGAACTGGTAGCTAGTCGCATTCAAAAACTGCCAGAGACTACACAAGGAATTTTGAAATTAGCCGCTTGTGTTGGGGACAATTTTACTCTTGATGTTCTCTCAACTGTCAACGCAAAATCTCCATCAGTCACTGCGACTGAACTCTGGGATGCTTTGCAAGCGGGGTTAATACTTCCATTGAATGAGAGTTACCTCATTCCTTTATTTGTAGATGGAGAAGCCGGAGTTAATTTAACTTTCGATTCTTCGCGAGTCAGCTATAAATTTTTGCACGATCGTGTCCAGCAAGCTGCATATTCGCTGATTCCTGATGATGAAAAGAAAGCGACTCATCTTAGCATCGGTAAATTGCTATTGGAAAATACGCCCGCCGATCAAGTAGAAGAGAGAATTTTTGATATTATTAACCAGTTGAATGTAGGAATTGATTGTCTCAGCCTGCAATCAGGAAAAGATGAGTTAGCCGAATTAAATTTAATTGCTGGGCATAAGGCAAAAGCAGCTAATGCTTACGAACCCGCTGTTAAGTATTTGAATGTGGGAATTTCGTTATTAGCACCTGATAGCTGGCTTCGCAACTATAGCATGACGCTGCGGTTGTATGTAGAGACGCTGGAAGCGGAATATTTAAACACCAACTTCCAGCAAGCAGAAGTTTTGGCAGAAGTGGTTTTGCGATCGGCTAAAAACCAGCTTGACAGAGTGAAAGTGTATCAGCTAAAAATCCTATTTTATCAGGCTCAAAGCCAGATGCTAAAAGCTGTTGAAACAGGTATAGAAGTGCTGGAGATGCTGGGAGTAAACCTATTAGACAACGAAACCATTGCAGTGCCAAAATTGCCGCGAATTGAGGAAGTAGAAAACCTACCAGTTATGACAGATCCTTATCAACTGGCAACTATGGAAATCCTGACAGCCCTCTATCCTCCTGCTTATATTGCCAAACCAGAAATTGTTTCCTCCCTCGTCTTGACTATGGTCAATCTTTGTATCGATCGCGGTCATTCAGCATTAGCTACTTTTCCCTATACTCTTTATGGAATGATGTTGTGCGGCATCGAAGGTGACATCGAAGCTGGCTACTACGCTGGATTAATCGCTTTAAAGCTGCTAGAACAATTTAATGCTAGCCAACACAAAGCTAAGGTTTATGTAATGTTTAATGCTCATATCAGAATCTGGAAAGAGTCTACTAAGAATACCCTTGATTCATTTCTACAAGGAATGAAATTTGGTGTAGAAAATGGTGATTTAGAATGGGCGGTTTATAATTTTATGCACTATATTACTAATTTATTTTTAGTGGGAGAACCGTTAGAATATGTCGAAGAGAAACAAAGCGTTTGTATGGAGTTTATAGAAAAAAATAAACACGAATTTGCCATTGGTTATGCTAAAATTTGGCAAGTAACTGCTTCAAGCTTAAGAAGCAAAACAGCAGAGCAAGTACGGTTAGTTAGCTGCAGGCTGGATGAACCTGCTGTGATGTCGCGTTGGCAGAAAGAAAATAATCGAATGTCGCTGTTTGCAGCGTATGTTGGTAAATTGATCGTGCTTTATTTATTGAAAGATTATGCTGCGGCTGTGACCAGCGGTAAATTAGCGGCAGAATACGCAGATGGGGCGATCGGCTTAATCACTGTTGGGGTACACAATTTCTACTATTCGCTGGCCCTCCTCGCTCACTATCCTCACAGTGACGATCGAGAAGCATCCCTAGCTATTGTTAACTCTAATCAGCAACTTATGAAAAAGTGGGCCTACCATGCACCCATGAATTATCAGCATAAATACGAGTTAGTTGAAGCTGAGAAAGCGCGAGTTATAAACGATAAACTTGCAGCAATGGATTATTATGACTTAGCTATTAAAGGAGCAGTTGCTAACGATTACATCCACGAAGAAGCATTAGGTTATGAATTAGCTGGAGAGTTTTATCAATCTTTGGATAAAGAGATAAGTGCTCGAGCTTATCTGACCAAAGCTTATTATGCTTACATCCGCTGGGGAGCTACAGCCAAAGTTAAAGACTTAGAATGCCGTTATCCTTATTTAGTCGATCGCAATCAAGGAGCAATATCTAAAAATGTTGATATCACGACTGCCCAAACTACTATAAACAATAGTTTCATGCTGGATTTGTCCACAGTTGTAAAAGCATCTCAAGCTGTTTCGAGCGAAATTATTCTCAGCCATTTGCTAGAGAAACTCGTACAGCTTGTAAAGGAAAACGCAGGCGCTCAAAAAGTATTATTTCTTGCCAAGACAGGTAATCAATTCTTTATAGAAGCTGGACTTACAGGTCAGTTTAATGATGTAATTCTGTTGCAATCTCTCCCTATAGCCGAATCCGATCTCCTCCCAATTTCCTTAATTAACTATGTAGAAAGAACCAGAAAATATTTGGTTTTAGATGATGCTACACGATCCGATAAATTTCAATATGACCCGTATATTGCGAGCAATCAACCCCTGTCTATCCTTGTATTGCCAATTATCCATCAAGGCAACCTTACGGGAATGTTTTATTTAGAAAATAATTTAACCAAAGGTGCTTTTACTAGCGACAGGCTTGAACTTTTGGGAATCCTGTCTGCACAAGCAGCTATTTCTATAGAAAATGCTCGTTTTTATACTATTCTGGAAACGCGAGTAGCCCAAAGAACTGAGAATTTGCATACTGCACTCGAAGAACTTCGCCACACTCAGTTGCAGCTAATTCAAAGTGAAAAAATGTCCAGTTTAGGGCAAGTTGTCGGGGGAATTGCTCACGAAATTAATAACCCGATTAACTTTATTTATGGAAATTTATATTACACCAACGAATACGCTGAAAGCTTACTAAATCTACTACGTTTATATCAAAATTATTACCCAAATCCCGTGCCAGAAATAGTCAATGTAACCGAGCAAATAGATTTAGATTTTTTGATGAAGGATTTCACTAAAATGATAGATTCAATGAGAGTGGGTGCTGCGAGAGTTCGCGATATTGTGCTGTCGCTGCGAAACTTTTCTCGGCTAGATGAATCCGATAGAAAATGGGTTAATATCCACGAAGGTATCGACAGCACGTTGATGATTTTAGCTCAAAAATTAAGTGCCATTCAAGTGCTCAAGGAGTACGGCAATTTGCCTTTGGTGAACTGCTATCCGGGAGAAATTAATCAGGTATTTATGAATGTACTTACCAATGCGATTGATGCTTTGTCTCGCGAAAGAGGGAGGGAAGTTGACTCGACAATTGAGATTCGGACTGAAGTAGCCGAAGGAAATCAAGTAGCGATTCGCATTGTTGATAATGGTGTGGGGATGAGTTCGGAGGTAGTGGGTAAAATATTTGACCCGTTTTTTACTACTAAAGAGATAGGTAAGGGGACGGGTTTGGGGTTGTCTATCAGTTATCAAATTGTGGTTGAACAACATGGAGGAAAGTTAATTTGCAAGTCCGAACCTGGAGAGGGCAGCGAGTTTACTATACTGCTGCCGTATTGATGAATTACAGCCATCGTGCAAGCAACTGTTCAAATACTTCCACAAAGCCGATCGCAATTTGGATCAATGGCCAACCCACAAAACAAATTAACACCGCCCAGCGAGTTTGAATATCCAAACCTTGGCGAACCGCCACAATTACAGCTAGCAAACTCCACACAGCCAATATCCGCTCAATTCCTTCTCCCAGCAAGGGAATTAACGTTAAAAAATTCAGCACTTGGGGGGCGTAGGCAAAGCCGATCGGAACCAACAACTCCCTATAAGCTACGTGACCCGGTTTCAGCCACTCGCCGATTTTAAAGATAGTAAAAGTCCAAAAATAATAACCCCCCGCGACTGCCAAACCCTCTATCAAAAGTCCTAGAAATAATACTGATGGCTCAGTTCGGTTGATTAACAAGATGGCAGCACTGCCCAACACGCGGGACAGCGCAGCTAAAATTACAATTGTTAAAGCTATCCGCTTAGTTCTGCCAGTGTAGGGAGTTTTTTCGTAAAAATTGCCGTTCAAAGAAAGTGCGTTCCAAAGCGTTGCCCGCAAACCTGCAATTGAATCTTCTCCCTTCACGTTAAACTCCTGCTCTTCAAGATAGTTGACATTTTATACAAAATAAGCTCTAATACAGCAGAATTACCGAAATATTTCTAGGTAATTAGCTAATTTATGGGCATTCTACCAGATTTTATTAAATGCTAAGATTGATTTTAAGGATACTTGCATGGCTGCGCGGGGGAAGTTTAAATTTGCTGATCGTCGCAGGTGTAATCCTGATAATTTGGGGCATTCTTTCGCCGGTGGGAACTGTGATATGGTGGCTGAATCAAAGTGCCGAAACTTTTGGCATCAAGAAAAATTCGCCGGAGATATTGCCCTCAAACAAGGGCAATTTAGAAGCCCGCAAGTCTTCGCAGCTCAATTGTTATATCATTTTTTTACCGGGAGTTGGCGATTTTTCGGGGGACGAATTAACCCCAGGTGAAGAGTTGTTTCTCAAGCGTATAGTTAAAAGTCACCCGCAATGCGTAGCAGTGGGCGATGTTTTTCCTTACTCGGTTTCTAACAAAAGTTTAGGAGGAGTGCGGTGGCTAGGTCCTTTTTGGCGGTTTGCAGAACAGGCAAAAAGCGGGCCGATTGCAGGGGATATATTTATTAAAATTCGCAATCTCTGGAGATTTGCAATTTCTTTAGATTATCGCTACGGCTTTGCATACAATCAGGGATTGGCTAAGGCAATTATCGATCGCATGAATGCTCAATCTCCCATTTCAGTTAATTCTCAACAACCTTTGAAAGTTATTTTAATTGGCACTAGCGGCGGCGCACAAGTTGCTTTGGGTGCTACTCGCTATCTTAAAGAATGGCTGAAGGCAGAAATTACGGTTGTTTCGGTTGGGGGCGTGTTTTCGGGAGAAAATGGTTTTGCAGAGGCAGATCGCGTTTTCCATTTTCGCGGCACTCGGGATTCAATTGAGGACATTGGCGGCATAGTTTTTCCCAGTCGCTGGTACTGGTACGCGACTTCTCCTTTCAATCAAGCTCGTTTGCAAGGCCGCTATGCAGAAGCTTTCAGCGGCCCTCACAAGCACGACGGCGATGAGGGATATTTTGGGGAAAATCTGGCGGCGGACGGTAAAAAGTATGTAGATATAACCCTCGACAAAATTAATCAATTGCCTGTTTGGTCTGAGGGCGCGTCTGATTGATGAGTTCTTGCATATTCGACAGTCATTAGTTATTAATTGTGTCATTGTTGGTTGTGCGTCGCTTGAAGCTGGGCCTTGTTGGCTTCTTTGGAATGAGAATTAAATAACTTCCACAAGTTTGTGGGATGGGCGTCCCGCCCGTCCTTTCTGAACGGGCGGGACGCCCATCCCACAATAACAATTAAAATTGTAAGTTATTTAATTCGCGATCCTTTGTCTCTACCTCCAATTCCCAATTCCCAATTCCCAATTCCCAATTCCCGATGCCCGATGCCCGACGCCCGATGCCCGATGCCCAATTCCCTATTCCCTATTATCAATGTCTCGACCAACATTATATATTGCCATCACAAATCACGGATTCGGCCACGCTGTCCGAGTCTCCTCCGTAGCTGCAAAAATTCAAGAATTAAATCCAGATATTTTACTAATTATCACAACAACTGCCCCTCGCTGGCTCCTAGAATGTTACATTGGCGGTGACTTTATCCACCGTCCCCGCGCTTTTGATGTGGGTGTGGTGCAAGCTGACAGTTTGAATATGGATAAAGACGCGACGCTGGAAAAATTGCGGGAAATTCGGAAAAAGCAAAATTCCCTAATTGCCAGCGAAGTTAATTTTATCAAGCAAAATCGGGTGGGTTTGGTGCTGGCAGATATTCCTCCTTTGGCAACGCGAATGGCGGCAGCGGCGGGGGTTCCTTGCTGGATGATGAGCAATTTTGGGTGGGATTTTATCTATCGAGATTGGGGCGGGGAATTTGTAGAAATGGCAGATTGGATTGGTGAATGTTTCGGGATGTGCGATCGACTTTTTCGTCTTCCTTTGCACGAACCGATGCCAGCTTTCCCCAATATTCAAGATGTGGGCTTGACTGGCGGCAATCCTCGCTACAGTAACGATAAAGTTCGGGAAGTATTCGGCATCGAAACACCGCTGGAAAAAACTGTATTGTTGACTTTCGGCGGATTGGGTTTAGAAGAAATTCCTTATCAAAATTTACAGCAATTTAGCGACTGGCAATTTATTACTTTTGATGCGGGATCTCCCGATTTGCCGAATTTGATTAATGTCAAAAATCAGGAGTTTGCACAATCTTTCCCGATTTTACCGCGTCCGGTCGATATTATGCCTGTCTGCGGGCGCTTAGTTTCTAAACCGGGATACAGCACTTTTGCAGAAGCTTTGCGCTTGGAAATACCTGTTGTTTCTATCATGAGAGAAGGTTTTGCAGAAGCGGCGGTGTTGCTGGAAGGGATTCAAAATTATGCGGAACATCAAATTGTGACGGCGGCGGAGTTTTTTGAGGGGGATTGGGAGTTTTTGCGACAACCGCTGCATCGGCCGTGTTTGCCGGATAAATTGGATAAAAATGGTACGGAGGCGATCGCCCAAGCTGTTGTAGACTATTTTTCATAAGTGCGATTAGAAATCATGACTGCACCAACAAAGCTGGAGGACTGCGATTGAAATCGCTTAAGTGGTAGGTTGGGTTGAGGAACGAAACCCAACATCCAATTAATAGACCTCTGGCAAAAATAATTAGGACGGGATCAGGGGCCCATCACACAAGAAAAAATAACTCTTGCGGGATGGGTCTCAGATCCCGTCCCATCAATTGATGAAAAGGATTTTTGCAATCTTGTCTAATGAGTGTTGGGTTTCGTGCCTCAACCCCAACCTACAGAATAAAAAAGGAAGAAGTAAGATGTAACAATAGGAGAATATTTTTGCAATAGTTTCTTTGAAAATCTAAAATCCAAAATCTAAAACCTAAAATCGAATGTCTCACTATCAACAGATCCTCAAAATTAAAACTACAGGGAAGTCTCTGTGCAACATCACTCCTAAGATAGAAGATGCGGTGGCGAATTCAGGTGTTGAAACGGGACTTTGCAGCTTATTTTTGCGCCACACTTCTGCTAGTTTGGTGATTCAAGAAAATGCCGACCCGGATGTACTTAAGGATTTGGCTAACTTTTTAGCTAAACTGGTACCGGAGGGCGATCGCTACATTCACGATGCGGAAGGTCCAGACGATATGCCGGCGCACATCCGCACTGCGCTGACTCACACTTCCGAACAAATCCCGATCGATCGCGGCAGGTTGCTGTTAGGAACTTGGCAGGGAATTTACCTGTGGGAACACCGCCAGCGGGGTCACATTCGCGAATTAGTTGTTCACGTCAGCGGCACTGGATCGGAATTTGTACCTCGCTGATTTTAGTTGCTTCCGGCGTCATCGGGGAATTGTAAAAAAAGCGGCGCGGCGGCCCGACTATTTCGTATTCAGGATGTTCTTGAAGCCAATCTTTGAGTTTCTGGAGGTTGTTTTCGTAGCTTTCCCAAGTGTAGGCCCCGCCCACGCCGATGCTGACAACCGTCATCGGCGAAGTATCCGTAATTTCTACAGCGGAGTTAACGCTGCTGGGGGCGATATTTGGTGCGGGATAGAGGAACGAAACTTCTGCTTGGGGAACTGCATCGATTTGCCCGGAAGTTTGGGTGTAGCGCGCTTCTACTGGCGTTGTCATCGCAATTTGGTTGTTGCTGATGTGTTGAAATAAGGGATTGAAGGCGATGCCAGTTGCTTGTCGCAAATCGCCCGCGTGGGTGTAGGTGACAGCGCGGTACTGAGGATATTGCTTAACTTCTATGACCCCAATCTGTGCGGGTTCAGGGAATCCAGTAGGTAGTACCATTTTAGATTTTAGATTTTAGATTTTAGATTCAGGGAAGACTGACTCGGCAAGGGTTTGGAACTTGCTTGCAGTTGCATTATTTTTGGCAAGTGATATAAATAGGCTGAGATTGTTTGCAGACAATCGTTCAGGTGGCACAATTAGTTTAGCAGTTATTTCAGGCGCTGCTAACTATCGATCGCCTAGAATTAGTTTAGAGATTATTAATTAACCTCGTAATAATACGGACGGCACTGAGTAAGCAGAGAAACATTAATGTAGTTGTGCTTGAAAAATTAGCGTTTTTCAGGGGTTTGCTATTTGTGTCGGAACATATTCCGCTGTCGGACAGATCGATCTGTGCGTTCTCAGTTATTGAGACGCCGATCGCGTTCAGTAACGGCTATCAATTATACCGCTTTCTGGGAATGACGTATGAAAAAGATTCTAGTGATTGAGGACGAGCAAGTAATTCGGGAGAATATTCTCAAACTCCTCAAAGCTGAAGGTTTCGACGTGACGGGTGCAGAAAATGGAGCACAAGGTTTATATGCGGCGGTGTCAAATCTTCCCGACGTGATTATTTGCGACGTGATGATGCCCGAACTTGACGGGTATGGGGTGCTGGGGGCCTTGCGATCTAATCCTGTTACTGCTACAGTACCTTTTGTTTTTCTCACCGGTAAAGCCGAGCGCTCTGAAATGCGGCAAGGTATGGAATTGGGAGCCGATGATTACCTGACTAAACCTTTTAGTAAAGCTGAACTTGTGGGGGCAATATCGAGCCGCTTGAAAAAACAAGAAGCTGTCGCCGAACAGTACAATACTTTGCGATCGCCAAGCAGCGAATTGAGCCAAGATGCCGCCGACAAATTAGAGCAGATAAAAACAAGTTTGTGCGTCGCCTTGGAACGAGAAGAATTCCAAGTTTATTATCAGCCGCAGGTCAATGTCCAGACTGGTAAAATTATGAGTGCAGAAGCTTTAGTGCGCTGGCTGCATCCAGAAAAAGGGCTGATTTCCCCCGCAGAATTTATTCCCCATGCCGAAGAAACTGGCTTCATTGTACAGTTAGGCGAGTGGGTGTTGCAGACAGCTTGCAGGCAAATGCAAGTTTGGCACAATGCTGGTTTTGCGCTGCGGGTAGCGGTGAATCTGTCGCCGCGCCAATTTCACCAACCAAATCTGTGCAGCAGAGTTGCCCAAATTTTAGCAGAAACTGGTTTGGAACCGAGCAGTTTGGAATTAGAGCTGACAGAAAGTTTGATGGTAGAAGATGCCGAAAGTGCGATCGCGACTTTGCAACAATTGAAAAATTTGGGACTTTCTATATCTATTGACGATTTCGGAACCGGGTATTCTTCTTTAAGCTATTTGACGCAATACCCTTTCGATACTTTAAAAATCGACCGCTGTTTTATCAGCAATATCACCGATGGTTGCACAAATGCAGCGATCGTGAAAGCTATTATTGAAATGGCGCACAGTCTCTGTCTTGAGGTAATTGCCGAAGGAGTTGAAACCGAAGCAGAAAAAGATTTTCTCTGGCGCTACGAGTGCGATACAATGCAAGGATATTTGTTCAGTCCTCCTTTGGTGGCTGCGGATTTTGAACGGTTGCTGGTGGAAGGCAAATAGAATAGCGGTTAAGTCAATATTGAGCAGAGAATTAAGTGCGATCGGGGTGGAATATGATTGGAGAATCCAGCAGTAACGTTGACTCACTCAAATCAAGCAATAAAAAATCTAAGGATGTTTATATAGCTGTTCAATTATCTATAGTGATAGTTTTTTTAGCTATTATGTCCAAATTTTTTGTCATTGTCAACGCTGGAGAACGGGGCGTGATGATGCAGTTTGGTAAAGTGCAAGAACAGGTACTTGGAGAAGGAATTCACGTAATAGTTCCCATAGTTGATACTGTACAAAAGTTGAGCGTGCGAGTGCAGAAACAGGAAAGTTCTGCTGAAGCTTCCTCAAAAGATTTGCAAGATGTTTTCACAGATGTAGCGCTGAACTGGCACATTATCCCAGAAGAAGCTAATGCTATTTTTCAACAAATAGGTGACGAAAAACAAGTAGTCGAGCGAATTATCGATCCGGCAGTTGAAGAAGTATTAAAAGCAGTTATGGCAAAATACACGGCTGAAGAAATTATTACTAAACGAGGAGAAGTTAAAGCGGAAGTTGATGATTTTTTGACTTTGAGGCTGGTTACATATCACATTGCAGTTGACGATATTTCTTTAGTACACGTTCACTTTTCTCAGCGGTTTAGCGAGGCGGTGGAGGCGAAACAAATTGCCGAACAGGAAGCAAAAAAAGGGGAGTTTTTAGCGCTGAAGGCAGTAAAACAGGCTGAGGCTAAGGTGAATTTAGCCAAGGGAGAAGCCGAAGTGCAAAGATTGCTGCGGGACAATTTGACTGCGGAACTTTTGGAAAGGCAAGCTATAGAAAAATGGGATGGGAAATTGCCGCTGATTGTTGGTGATGGGGGTAAAAATTTATTGGACTTGAGGAAATTGATTGAGAGATAACAGCCCTGGACGCATCAGCCCAAAGAAACCGGGTTTTTTACCTAATCTGTGACCTACAACGAAGGATTTTCGGAAGCCCAAAGAAACCGGGTTTTTTACCTAATCTGTGACCTACAACGAAGGATTTTCGGAAAAAAACCCGGTTTCTGACCATCGGTGCATTTATGTCGGTAAAAAAACTGGTTTCTTGAGTATTGATGCGTAAGTCCTGAATTACCAATTATATCATGTCCGGTCGATTACCCTAATTCCTGTAGGGGCGGGTTCACCAATAATATTTGCCCCTAACGGACAATCTCACAAACCCGCCCGGCTTATGTATTATGAGCGATCGATCGGAGATGATATTACCAGCACCTTAAGTTAATATCTCTTCAAAAGCTTTAGTAATTCCAGTTTGAAAACGCTGTCGGTGCTTCAGTTTCAAAACGGGTTTAATTATTTCAAGACATACATTTGAACTTGCTTGGCTATCTATAATTTTAATCGATCGCAGTGTAGATAGCTGCACTTCTTTTTTTACCATCAATTCAGGAATAGCCGCGGCACCTGTGCCGCTTTCCACCACTGCTTTTACCATTTCGCTGCTGTTCAAAACTAAAGTTACATTTAATTCATGGGGATTAATGCCCCAACTTTGCAAAGCTTGTTCCAACATTTGCTGCACTCCAGAACCAGCTTCTCGCATCACCCAATCCGTTTGCACAATTTCCGTTAAACTCACCTCTGCCCGTTCAAACCAAGGGTGAGATTGGCCAACTACAATCAGCAAGCGTTCGCTGCCTACAACTTCTTCCTCCAGAGTGTTCTTAAGCGAAGCTTTGATGTCTCCCGTCACTAAACCTAAATCAAATATTCCCGTCGCTGTCCCCGCACAAATTTCTTCGGCATTTGCCAGAGTACAATTCACGGAAATACCGGGATATTGCTGTTTAAACTTGCTAAGTTTGTCAGGCAACCAATAATTGCCAATGGTCAGACTGCAACCCAATTTTAAATCGCCTCGCTGCAAGTCGTTCAACTCCCGCAAACCTCTCTCAGTCAAAGCAACTTGGTCGAGAATTTTCTGCGTTTCAACTTGCAGCAACTTCCCAGCATCTGTGATTTCGATGCGGCGGCCGATGCGGTGAAATAGTTTTACTCCGTATTGCGCCTCTAAGCTTTGGATTGTCGCGCTGACAGCGGGTTGGGTAATGTAAAGTTCTTCTGCGGCACGGCTGAAGTGCAGGTGTTCCGCGACAGCTAGAAAAACTCGCAGTTGGTCAAGTGTCATTCCGGCCATGCTGAGTACCCTTTTACTAAATACAGTTATTTTTTGAAATAAAAATCTTTTGCGGCTAAGCTTTGACCTGAAGTTTTTGACTCTATTGTACAGGTTGGAATTCCCAAAAAAGGACGGTTGTCAGCCGGGATTTAATGTTTTCTTTTAAGGTCAAGGGTTTGAGCTTTGGGGAACAGATATATCTCGTATTCCAACAGTTCTTTTCTGGGCGGTACTGCATCACTTGCATTTATTAATTCGATAAAAAACAACATTTGATTCTACCGCTCAAGGGCCTTAAGGTGATACTTAAGCTTCTAACGCAGGGCCCGATGCTGAAGCACGATCGACAAGTTGAAGCCGATCGCCAAAAATCGATCGACCAAAATAGAGAAGATAAATGACCAAAAAAATGCCAAAAAATCAGAGCGCACACGGCTTAAAGCCGGACTGCCTCTCCTTCGGGGAGGTTTTAGCTCAATCCTTTGCCGTTATTGCACCTACAACTATACCAGCATCCAATATAGGGTTAATTGTCGCTCTTTCGGGTAACGGGACTTGGCTGAGCTTTCTCATCGGCTTGATAGGGCTAGTATTTGTCAGCATCAATATCAACCAATTTGCAAGTCGATCGGCTTCTGCCGGTTCTCTTTATTCTTATATTGTCAAAGGACTTGGCCCGACTGCCGGCGTAATTTGCGGCTGGAGTTTGGTACTCGCTTATCTATTTACTGCGATGTCCGTTTTGTGCGGTTTTGCCAACTTTACGGGTACTTTCATCGGTCATTTAGGCATCCATCCGTCGCCGATTACGCTATTGGCGATCGGGGCGGGCGTTGCTTGGTATGCAGCTTATAAAGATATCCAACTTTCAGCTATGGCGATGCTGTGGCTGGAGGGGGCATCAGTGGCGGCGATCGCGCTTTTAGGAATTATCATCTGGGCGCACAAAGGTTTTGCCTTAGATATATCCCAATTAACTTTGGAAGGCGTAACTCCGGGGAACATAGCGACGGGACTTGTCTTAGTCATGTTTGGTTTCTCTGGTTTTGAAAGTGCTACATCTCTGGGCGACGAAGCGAAAAAACCCTTAAAAAATATTCCCAGGGCTGTCATGGGCAGTGCTGTTATGGCAGGCTTATTCTTCATTCTGATGACCTATATTGAGGTTTTGGGTTTTAGCGGTACGGGAGTTTCTATTACTAATAGTGAAGAACCTCTGAGTTTTCTGGCGCAGCAAGTCGGGATGGGTTGGCTGGGAGAGTTAGTGGCTTTGGGTGCTTTATTTAGCTTTTTTGCTTGCGTCCTCGGCAGCATCAATCCAGCGGCGAGAGTGTTTTTTATGATGGCGAGGCACGGTTTGTTTCACTCTTCATTGGGTGTAGCGCATTCATCTAATAGAACTCCCCACGTTGCAGTAACGATGTGTACATTTATGACATTTTTGGTTCCTGCTGCGATGGCTTTGTTTCACATCAAACTGTTCGATTGTATGGGTTATTTGGGGGCAATTTGCAGCTACGGATTTTTAACAGTTTACGTATTAATTTCGATCGCAGCCCCGGTTTACCTGCACAAAATTGGTAAATTGCGCGTGCGGGATGTAGCGTTTTCGGCTGTGGCGATCGCATTTATGATGATTCCGGTTGCGGGCAGTGTGGGCATTCCCGGCAGCACTATGTTCCCACCTCCAGAAGCTCCTTACGATGCGTTTCCTTACTTGTTCTTGATGTACTTGGTGGCTACTTGCGGGTGGTTTTTCTTGCAGCGGCGGCGTTCTCCTGAACTGGCGGGCTCCATGCAGCAGGGTATTGACGCAATTCATGCCAAGTTCGAGGCAGAAAATGCAATTTACGGCGGTGTTCGATTGAATGCAGTATCGATCGACAACAACGGTTTTGATTAGTAATTCGTAGTAGTCCGGCAGGGGTTTCAACCCCTGCCTCATAGCAAAAGTCCTCGCTATGAGGACTAAAGATGATTGATAATTTATTCGGCAGATGGCTAACAATTTATTCAACAGATGGCTAACAATTTATTCAGTCCTATGCAAGAGGACTTGAGCTTTGAGGCGGGGGTTTCAACCCCTGCCGGATCGCGGGAGCAACCGCAAAGACCGCTGAAATTAAGGAGAAACAGAAATGAATGAATTACTAACAACAATTTCCACGGGAATCACAGCTTTTACCGCTACCAACCTAGACGATATTCTGATTCTGCTGCTGTTTTTCTCGCAGGTGAATGCAGTATTTCGGCGCCGGCATATTGTCTTCGGTCAGTACCTGGGCTTTACTGCACTGGTTTTTGCTAGCCTTCCGGGGTTTTTTGGCCGCTTAATCTTTCCGCCTGATTGGATCGGAATGCTGGGTTTGCTGCCAATTGCGATCGGGCTCAGCCGCTTGCTGAATCAAGAAACGGACGATTCGGAAGCTGAGGCAGAATTAGAGCAATCGGAGAAATCTTTTTTTAACAGTTTTCTGTCTCCTCAAACTTACAGCGTAGCAGCAGTGACGGTGGCAAATGGGGGCGACAATATCGGGATATATGTGCCGCTGTTTGCTAGCAATACTTTAGAAAGTTTGGCGGTGATTCTCGGCGTATTCTTCGCGATGGTGGGGGTTTGGTGCTACGCTGCTTATCGGTTAATTCAGATGCGGGCGATCGCGGATACTCTGACTCGCTACGGCAATCATCTCGTTCCTTTTGTTTTGATGGGATTGGGATTTGCGATTCTGGTGAAAAGTGGCACTCTGGCAAGTCCAACTTTAAGTATAATAACTTTAGTTTGTTGTGGTTTCTGTTTGATAACTATGAGCAGAAGTAACGCCAGCGAAACTGAAGTTTAGAAAAATTGCAGGGACAGCACATGAATTGGATTGCAGCAGCGATTATTGCCGGAATTACATCTTTTGCCGCAACCAATATTGACGATATGGTGCTTTCGATGCTGTTCTTCGCCCAGGTAAATGATTCTTTCCGCCCCCGGCATATCTTTGTCGGTAAGTACCTCGGATTTGCAGCACTCATCGCTGCTAGTTTGCCCGGTTTTTTTGGCGGTTTAATTGTTCCGAAAGCTTGGATTGGCTTGCTGGGTTTGGTTCCGATCGCGATCGGCATCAGTCACTTAGTCAAGAGAGAAAATGAGGAAAATGACATACAAGCAGTATCGGGCGAATTTAACCGGAAATCTAATTCACCTGTGTCAAAACTCGCCAATCTTTTCAATCCCCAAACTTTGAATGTGGCTGCGGTAACAGTGGCCAACGGGGGTGACAATATCGGCATTTATTTGCCGCTGTTTGCTAGCAGCGATTTGCCGAGCTTGGTGGTGATTCTGGCGGTTTTCTCGGTGATGGTAGGTGTTTGGTCTTATGCCGCTTACCGGTTAACTCGCCAAAGGGCGATCGCCCCTATTTTGACTCGCTATACCAAGGCTGTTGTCCCTTTTGTCTTGATTGGTTTGGGAATATTCATCCTGATTGAAAGCGGTAGTTATCGGCTGCTCCCGCCATTTCAATTTAACCAATCATTGGTCAATTATCCGCTACTTTCATCCCTCTATAGGTAGATAATTTGCCATAACTCATAAGTCCTAACTCATCACTTTTCCCTTAACAATTGTTTGCTTCTATCTTGCGTTAAATAGCTTGATTTTTATCAACTAATATGCTAAGCTTATAAACAAGTGAGTGACAAAGCTAAAAGCAGCTTCAAACTAATTTAGCCTCAAGTATTCACGAAAGTTGACACCATCTTTTGAGCTAGCAAATTGCCAGACTTAGGCAAGAATATACCTGTCTTTTTAATAAATTCTGTAGTGGTGAATCAAACTCAGCTACAAGCTTGAGGAGGAATCCATAAAATATCCCCGAACACTTCGCCACTACCCCACGCCGCTCGAATTTGACAATAGGTCTAATCCTAAAAAAACCGATTTTTCGATTCTGGCAAATTTGGTTTTTCCGGCAAACCAGTTAAAGATAGTTCGTTTTTGCCTAAGTCCTAAAATAGCAAGCAAACAGAAAGTTGAAAAAAACCTGACAATCTAGAAAAGGAGAAACATTGTGAAAATCTTCAAATTTGTTTTAGTGCTGTTGGTAATGACCGCCAATTTAGTATTCGTTCCCCCATCCTGGGCTGATGCTCCAAAAACGCCGAAATATGCAAGCAATCCCGACTACATAGAGGTGACTGAAGCTCTGAACACTCTCAAAACAGCGAAAGACGCACCCAATCTCGCCGAGACTTATACCCCTGAGCAACTTCAGCAAAAAATCTCTCAATTGGAGTTTCAAAAATACACTTTAGAAACTGGAAAACCTTGGGGTCAGTGCCGCAACGAGACAGGAAAAACCCTGGCTGTCTACGGGCCAAAACGCAAAAAAGCAGCTTCTTCTTCTTACGAGAATGCTCTTTATTTTCTAGCTGACGGTCAAACAACTGAACATAAATGGGATTGCGATGGAATTTATCTACCCAGCGATATCAAAGCAACCGATTTAAGAACGACAGATCGACCTTCAGAAGAATTGACTGGCGGTCTAGCTGTTAAGATAGTTGACGGAACTCAAGTTGTAGCGAGAGCTAATCCCGATACGGGGGCTGTAGAATTCAACGTTCCTACTGCTAAGGTTTTTCAGCCTGGAGAGGCGAATTGGTTTGTTCCTGATGTGACTCAGGCTTACATAGATACGCAAGTTCCCAACGCACCTACTGAGGAAAATGATTAGTTTTGGTGAAGTTGTAATGCGATCGGCTGTTTAAAGCCCGTTGCAACGCAAAATCCCGCCGGGGAGCAATCCCTGGCGGATAATCATCCAAGCGAAAATGTATCGGTTTACCTTCTTATTTGCAGTTAAAATTAAAAGGTTGCATCTATGCTATTAAATTGGAAATCCACGAAATTAAATACAGAAAAGATTAAGCGACCAAATCCGTCGCGGGTGCGGGATCACTTGGCAAACGAGCGCACTTATTTAGCATGGATGCGGACAGCAATATCGCTGATGGGTTTTGGCGTAGTTATCGTGCGCCTTCGGACTTTTCATCCCCCTCTACTCCCAACTCCCGGCAATGGCTGGAAGTTGGGTTTGCTTTTTTCAGCAGTGGGTTTGCTGACGGTGTTATTCTCAACTAAGCACTACTTTGGCGTCCGTCACGATATCGATTACGATACTTATGAACCTACCGATCGCTGGGTAATTCTTTTCAGCCTCGCGATCGCCATCCTAGGGGCTGGGGTAATTTATTATATGTTTACCGTTCCTTCTAGCTCATTTGGTTTGATGGCACCTGAATAATGGTGGCGGTTTAATATGAATATTAAAGAGTTCGATCGCGTGCAATTATCGTTCCAACCGATGCAAGTAGATGATGAGAAACCAAAGCAGCACAATCTGTCGCGGGCGATCGATCGATCGGCAAATGAGCGCACCTTCTTAGCCTGGATGCGGGCGGCCATCGCCCTCATGGGTTTTGGCGTCGTCATCATCCGACTTCGCGTCGTGCAAATGCCCGTACATTACCGCGAGGCGATGGGGTGGAAGTTGGGTTTAATCTTCTCTCTAATCGGTTGGGCGACAGTCTTAATCTCTACTAAGCACTACTTCACCGTTCGCCACCAAATTGACAGCGATACCTACAATCCCCCAGACGGCATGGTTTTATTTTTCAGTTTCGCTGTGGGCTTATTGGGAATTGGAGTAATTTATTCGATTTTGGCAACCGCCCTGAGCCCGAGTAGTTTTGTAATACCCGATTGATTGCAAAAAGGACATCAGGCAGCATTAGACAAGATTGCAAAAATAATTAGGACGGGCTAGAAGCCCATCCCACAAAATTTTTTTTCTTGTGGGATGGGCTTCTAGCCCGTCCGAAAATTTGATTAGGAATGAGAATTAAATAACTTGCATTTTTTGTAGGAAGTTATTTAATCCACGATCCTTAAAAGGACTTTTGCAATCTTGTCTGTTCTCAACAACCTGTCCCCGATCGATATTTTGCTGCCACAAAGAAAGTAGACTTACCCCTGTGCCGCTAAAATACGGTAACTCGATTGACTTACTAGACATAACTCTGTTGGGATGGTAAACTACGGTAAGCCGATCGAGTTATGAGTTGTTAACGTGGAAAACGCTAAAAAAGTCAGTCAAGAGTACCAGCTTGCAGGACAACAGACCCAACAGTTGCCAGAAGCTAAAAGCTTTCAGGAAGTCTGGTTTAAAAAAATCAGAGGCGGGTTGCTTCTGGGAATTGGATATTTGCTGTCACCGCTGTGTTGGTGGAACGACATATTTTTCAATCTGCCAATTGCCTACGCCTTTGGGTATATCTGTAGTGGGCTTTCCCCAGATTTACTGTTTCCTTGCACAATTGTCGGCTACTGGCTTTCCAATATTGTTGGAATTCTGTTGATGCAATTCGGGGCTGTAGATGTTTTTGCAGACAAATCCAAGGAAAAAAACCTCAAAAAAGAGTTATTGACAGGTTTAGTTTCCTCAACCGCCTTCACAATTCTCGTTGTGGCATTGATTCATTTTAATGTTCTCGATAGTCCCGATTTCTTTTCCGGCAAGGACTCGATTAACCTCAGCTCATTTTTACCTGTGACGATAGTCAATTCAAGGTAAAAAGCAAAATCTCAACTATCAAAAAATCGAAAATTCTTAATCAGTTACACAGGTAAGTTTAATCAAATCAGGGAGCTTTTACACTACAATCTTTGTAGCTTTGTTTATTTGCATTTACTCACTTTCACCAAAAATTTTGTAGCTGAACGCGCGGTAAGTCTCAAGCGTTGAATAGCACAAGTCCCGGTTATAAATAGTGAAATGCGACTACTACTTTGCCTGTGTAGCTGTGTTGCAAAAGTCGCGCCAGTTATCTATTTGTTGGTTGGTAGCGCTTAATTACACAGTTTTTGGGCATAATCGTGAACTACTTATTACTATCCTTTCTCAGCTTTTTTGTGGGCATTATCGTTGGTTTGACCGGAGTGGGCGGAGCATCGCTTATCACCCCAATGTTAATTTTTGTTTTCCAAATTCCAGCATCAATTGCTATTAGTTCGGATGTCGTAGCTGCTACACTGATGAAAGTTGTTGGCGGATTCAAACACTGGCAGCAAAAAACCCTCGACTTGCAAGTAGTTAAGTGGCTGGCATTGGGTAGCGTACCCGGTTCGCTGGCTGGGGTGTGGCTTTTACACTGCATCAAGTGCAGCCCAAATCAGAATTTAGACAGCATATTGCTGCGCGTTCTGGGAGTAGCGATCGCCCTAATTGTTGCTTTATCGCTGGCCCAATTAGCGGTCAAAACATTTTTCCCTAATTTAAAATTTCCTGCGCCCCCTAAATGGGACTTAAATACTAATTACGGCCGTATTTGTACTGTGAGTGCGGCAGCAATTTTAGGAGGCTTAGTGGGAATCACTAGCGTGTCTTCCGGTTCGATGTTTGCACTGTTGCTGATTGCTTTTTTCCGCCTGGATACTTCTAAATTGGTGGGTACAGATATTTCGCAGGCAGCCATTTTGTTGATGTTTACATCTCTGGGACATCTCAGCCTCGGAACAGTAGACTGGAGTTTGGTTTTGCCAATTTGGTTGGGTTCGGTGCCGGGAGTTTTGGTAGGGGCTAAATTCTGCAAAATTATGCCTCAACGCCCGCTAAAGTTTGTGATTTACGGAATGTTGGCGATGGCTAGTTGGAAGTTGTATCAAGTCTGAAAAGTAGGGGTAGGCACGGCGGCGCACTACCCCTACTTCGCAAGGGAAACCACGGGGATCGCCCCTACTACGTATTAATAATTGCTGACTAATGCTTCGAGTTCGCTGACTGTCGGCAATTCTAAGTCTTTGAACAAGACTGTACTGAGGTAGCGTTCGCCATAAGAAGGCTGCACAAAAACTATCAATTTTCCTGCATTTTCTGGACGCTTGCCGACTTGAACTGCGGCACACAAAGCGGCGCCTGCAGAAATTCCTGACAACAATCCTTCTTCTCTGGCTAGTCGGCGACTGTAGGCGATCGCATCTGCGTCGCTAACTGCGATTGTTTCATCAATTAACTCTGTTTTCAACACTTCCGGGATGAATCCTGCGCCAATCCCTTGAATTTTGTGAGCACCAGATTTTCCTCCAGAAAGCACGGGGCTGGTGGCTGGTTCAACTGCGATCGCCTTAAAACTCGGTTTCCGCTGTTTAATTACCTCAGCAACTCCAGTAATCGTACCGCCGGTGCCGACTCCAGCCACTAAAAAATCTACTTTACCCTCTGTATCTTCCCAAATTTCCTCGGCCGTCGTTTCCCGGTGAATTTTCGGATTAGCGGGGTTGCGAAATTGTTGCAGCATGAAAGCGTCGGGGGTTTCTTCTACAATTTCTTCCGCACGGGCGATCGCGCTTAACATCCCTTCATGTCCGGGCGTCAATTCCAACTGAGCTCCGTAAGCTTTCAGCATCGATCGGCGTTCCGTACTCATCGTATCCGGCATCGTTAAAATCAGACTGTACCCTTTCGCCGCCGCGATCATTGCCAAAGCAATTCCAGTATTGCCTGAAGTCGGTTCAACTAAAATAGTTTTCCCAGGTTGAATTAACCCCGCATCTTCTGCAGCCTGAATCATGCTGGCCGCAATCCGATCTTTCACCGAAGCAGCCGGATTCATCCCTTCCAATTTGGCCACAATTTGAGCAACTACTCCTTCGGCTTGGGGAATTTTATTTAGCTGAACTAAAGGAGTTCTGCCGATTATTCCTGTAACATCCTTAGCAATTCTCATGGCTTAATTTCTCTCCAATTAAATGTAGTACATGGGATGTGCTTGTTTGCGAACATCCCGCTGTTCGCACAAATCTTGTAATGTGTATTTCCCCAAAACAGCCCAGGATGCCTGTCGAGCTTCCTGCCATATTTCTAGCACCGCAGTTTTTTCTATTGTTGCAGATTCCGAAACTTTTTGAATGTGGCTGCTGCCCTCGCCTTCGAGTATCGAAAACACTTCTAGCAAAGTAATCTGCCAAGGCTCTTTTGCCAGCAAATAACCGCCTTTAGCGCCCCGCAAACTCTGGACGATACTCGCACGCCGCAGCACGGCAAGAATTTGGTCTAGATAGCGTTCTGGTATCTCACCAGAAGCAGTAATTTCGTTCACTGTTAGGGGCGAATCCTTCGGGTAATGGCTCGCCAGTTCCAAGAGCGCTAACAGGGCATATTCTACTCTAGAAGATAGTTCCACATTCCCCACTGGCGATCGAGTTTAAATTGTACATTATATCATAGTACACAATTCCGGTAGATGTGCAGGTGTTAATATATTTTTATTACAAAAACGGTTGGAGAAATCCCGTGAGCAACGTAAATGTAGGTTTAAGCTGTCGGCACTGTCGGTATTACGAGCAGCACGGGCACAGGGGCGGAAACTGCCTGATGCTCGGCGTGGCGGTACAGGGTGGCTGGAAAGCTTGCCCCTTCTTGGTTCCGCCCTTTGCACCGTCTTGGGAATACCCAGAAGCGGGTAGATCCCGAAAGTCTCAAATGTTGCAGGGAGCAAGTATTTTACAAGCAATACCCCCGCCTTGAAGTAATTGCTAAGTAGGCGTAGGCGGATCTATGCTGTGTCATCGTTAAGTTGATTCATACTGAGATATTGCACCATTCTCAGTAGCCTGTAGGGGCGGGTTCGCCAACAGTTTTAAAGCTTGCAGATAGGTTACATAAACCCGCCCTCCCTCAGTTCATACTCACCTACTTGGCTGCAGTCAACAGGTGCGAGATATCGCATCTGTTGGCAGCCAGAAGAAAGGAATCAAGAGAAAGAAAAAAGCAAGGGCGATCGCACTTGCCTTGAAACTTATTTAGGATGCAAAGATTAAATTTAATTAACGCAATTCCGATCCAGATTATCTCCGGCCCAGAGCATTCTCAATTTGATCGAACATCGCATTGTCAGCGAAGAATTTCTGTTGCACCGCATTCCAACCGCCTACATCGCCGACAGTAAACAGTTTGCCAATTCTGGGAAACTTACTGCTAAATTCTGCAGCTACCGTCGAGTTAACAGGTCGAAAACCCGCTTTCGCAAATTCTCGCTGAGCTTCCGGCGTGTAAAGATATTTCACAAAAGCCTCCGCCACTTTAGTAGTGCCGTGTTTAGCTGCGTATTTATCAACTACAGCCACGGGGTTGTCAATGGAAATATTCACTTGGGGGATGATGAAAGGTTCAGCTTCGCCCTGCGCTTTAGCCAATAGAATTTCGTTTTCGTAGTTGATCAGTACATCGCCTTGGTTTTGTTTGTAGAAGGTATCAGATGCTTCGCGGGCATCTTTCGGAAGCACTGGCACGTTTTTGTAAACCTGGCTGACAAAGGTGCGGGCTGCTTGTTCGTTTCCTCCGTTTCGAGTTACGGAACCCCACAAAGCTAAAAAGTTCCAGCGCGCGACACCAGAGGTTTTGGGATTAGCAGTAATTACTTTGATGCCGGGTTTGGCTAAATCGGCCCAGCCTTGGATTTTTTTGGGATTTCCGGCCCGCATTACTAATGCCGCAACTGATTTGCTAACAATTCCGTTATTGGGTACTTCTCGTTCCCAACCTGATTTAATTAGACCGGCTTCTTGGATGCGATCGGTATCATAAGCTAAGGCTAAGTGTACGACATCGGCTTCCAAACCGCTAATCACAGCACGGGTTTGGGAACCGGAACCCCCGTAGCTTTGGCTGATCTTGACATTCTGCTTGTTTTCTCGTTTCCACTTCGCTACAAAGCCGGGAACAATCTTGTCGTAGGCGGATTTGGTAACAGCAAAGGAAACTAAGGTGAGTTCGACATCTTTTGGTTGCTGGCCGATCGCAGCATGAGGGATTAACCAGCTCAAGCTCAAACCTACTGCAAAAAAGAAAGCAAAAACTCTCAGTAGGAACGATTTCTGAAATTTGAGAGGCTGCCAAGAAATAACTGGCCAGCCACTTTTTTTATTTAAGGGCTGCAAGACATTATCTTTGAGATGATGGTACGGCATTGATTGTGCTTAGTTCCTCTGACTTTTTATCATGTGGGTTGAGCGCACAATTAAGTGTAATGCGCTTGATATAGAGCAAATTCAGCCTAATGAGATTTGCCCGGATAATCTATAAGATTTCGCTGATGTGGCAATTCTTGTTAATGGCTCTAATGGCAAGATTGAGAGAGTGTTTTGCTAGCAATCGGGCGATCGCACTCAAGGAGCGATCGCCACCTCTCTCTACTTAATCTAATACCTTACACTATTAAATACTTAATGTCTATAGACAAACAGTATTTTATGTGAAAGGGCGCGCTTGACGGGAAAACGCGACATCTGTAGGGACAAAGACTTTGCCTTTGTCCCTACGCGCAGCTCGATCGCCCATTAATGCTGGAGATTAATTCTCAAGTCGCAAAAGCGATCGCAGTTTAATTCCCGCAACGCTACCCAACAAAGCAGCAGCAATCCACAGCCAACCGTGCAAACTGGTAGAAGCAATACCGCTAAAAAAAGCGCCTACATTGCAGCCGAAAGCCAGCAACGCTCCGTAACCCATCATGAAACCGCCGCTCAAAACGGCTGCAACTTTGGATAAGGACAGGTTAGTTTTGACAGTGAATTTGCCAGCCAAAGCCGCTGCTAAAATTGCACCCAAAACAATACCAAAATTCATCACGGAAGTAACATCAGCAAAGATGCCTTTTTGCAGGGATTCCAACTTGTCGGGAGTATTCCAAAACGGGTTAGTTGTTGGATTCCAACCGAAAGCGGTAGCAAGTTCTGCCGCCCACAAAGTAAACCCCCAAGTCACTCCCCAAGGGCGACCGTCAATTAACAGTTTTACCCAGTTGAGAAAGGCAAGAGCAAAAGCTCCGGCAGCCAGAGGCCAAGGGCCGTAAAGCCATCGATTTTTGATGTGGGATTGGGGATTTTTGAGGAGAGAATTTGCTGTTACGGGTTGCTTGCCGTTGGCGCGATTCCACTGCCAGAGGGCGATCGCAATTAACAAAAATACGCTCAGTTGCAAGATAACTGCGGGCGTCCATCCCAAGGTTTTTCCTAAAGATATTGGCGGCAGTGAGGGCAAATTCCAAAGGTGTCTGGTCAAACTTCCTGCAAAAGAACCGATGCAAAAAGTCAGCAGGGTTAATAGCATTGACGTGCTGCCGGCACCAATTGTCCAAAGTGTGCCGCAAGCGCAGCCGCTGCCCAATTGCATTCCAATTCCGAATAGAAATGCGCCGATCGCATTTTGCCAGCCCACAGGCGCAACAGCCCCGGCTATTTTGTGTCCGAAGGCCTCTCCTGATGCAAGTACGGGAGCAAAAAGTACAGTAGCAATTCCTAACATCAACAAGTGCGCTAAAACACCTGTAATATCGCGATCGGCAAATAATTTGCGATAGGCAGAAGCAAAGCCAAAACTAGCGCGATACAAGCTCGCACCCAGCAAACCTCCAATCAGAAATAAAACGCTCTGCCGCCAGCCGTAGGCGCCCAAACCGAGGGCACCAGCACCAAATAATGTCAAGACAATCGCTATAATCGGACGCTGGGATCGGGGCGGCGAAGTTTTTGTCTGCGGTGAAAAAGCAATTTCTGCGGTGTTATTCACAATAAAATACCTGACTCCAGAAACAACCGTCAAGCGAGGCAGACTATCCATTTTAGCGCTAAGTTTTTCGCGGCTCCGATTTTTCATCGGGTTGTTCCGTTGGACTACAAGCAATAGAATACCCTGCTTTCCGATTCTCACTCACGGTTGAAAAACCAAAGGCGGTCGCGCTCAAAATTACGAACATTGATATCGAGATTATTGCTGTTTTCATTCTACCTCTTCGGTCAATTTTTAGCCAAAATAGCTGTTAACTACAGATTTGTTTTCTACACTGCTTGTTCCGGGCCAGTTTCTACAGGCAAATTTGTCTGGCTGTATTCAGTCCAAGAGCCTTCGTATATCCTCACTTTCGGATAGTTTAGCAAGTGTTTCAAAACGACATATTGCAGGGTCGCTTCCCGTCCCGTACTGCAAGTAACGATGATGTCGCTATTGCGATCGATCTTTTTAGCTGCCAAAATCTGTTTGATTTCTTCTAACGACTTCAACTTGTGCGGATTTTCAGCATCTGTAAAAGTCGGCCAGGGAATGTTGCGAGCTCCGGGAATGTGCCCGTTGCGCGTCCAGATTTTTTCTTCGCCTTGAAATAATTTTTCCGGTCTGGGATCGATGAACGTGACGCCTGCTTTGCCAATTAAATTTTTGACTTCATCAAGCGTTACTCGAATTGATTTGTTGTCTCGAACAGTTAGTGTACCGGCCGCGTATTTGGGAAATTCTTTTCTTACAGTTTGGGAAGCTTTGTAACCGCTATATCCTCCGTCGATAACTGCTATATCCGCGTGTCCCAATCGCTCCAATACGTAAGCAACCATTGTCGCACCCAGAACATCTCTGCCGTCGGAATAAACTGCGACGCGACTGTTATCTGTTACTCCGGCTCGCGATAGTAATTGCCCCAATTTATCCGGCGTTAAATACTGTACTGGCAAACCGCTGTCCGGGCCGCGCAAGGTGTTGTCGGCGATGTTGACTGCGTTGGGAAGATGCCCGATAAAGTAGTCCATTGGGTTGGTGCGGACATCGAGAATTCGCAGGTTTTTGTCGCTGGCGTTTTGGGCAACCCACGCGGGGGTAACGAATTGAATTTTACTTTTTGATTCCGCTGCTTGGCTTGGGAAAAACGGGAACAGAGGAATTGCGATCGCCAGCACCGCTAGTACCGCAATTAATGCCCCTATTTTGTTTTTTTTGAATCGAGCTTTCAGGGATTTAGTTCTCATTTTCTTTCCTCTTGCATTGTCTCTGTCGAACAGCACGAAAAACTCCCCACTGCTAGAGAACCGATCGCTCTCTTTACATAAAATACTTAATCTTGATCGATTTATAGTAGATTGTATGTATAGTTTTTGATTGTTGCACAGATAGCCTCAGAAAGTCAATAGTTTTTTTTAGTAGCTAAGGCTACAATAATTGATCGGGCGATTCCCTCCGGGCAAATTCGCGCGTGCGAATTTGCCCGTGTCAGTAACGGGCAAGAAGCCCGTTCCACAAGACATTGATTCTACCCTTATATTTCGTAGTGCCACACCTCAGAAGGTTGCAGAATAATCCGGTGGAATGGCAGACGATCGATCAAGCCTTGCTGCTCAAAATGACCGAGGGTGCGAGTGACAGTTACGCGGCTTGTACCGATGATTTCGGCAATATCCTGATGCGTTAAAATCATATCGATTAGATGTCCTTGCTCTACCTCAGAACCAAACCTCTTAGCCAGCCAAGTTAAGAGTTGATAGAGCATAAAATCAACTCTTTTGTAACCTCGCATTACCATAAAATCTTCAGCCTGCTGAATGTGAGTGAGCAAAATATCTCTATTTAGCCAGCGCTCGCCCAATAGTAAAATTGCCTCGACTTTAGTGAGGCATTCAATTTGAAAAGGATCGCATTTTGATATCGGTTTGCCGATCGTATCACCAGGCCCCCACAATCCCAAGGTGATAATTGTGCCATCTTCAAGCCACGTTACAGTTCGCACTACTCCACTTTCAATTCGCCACAGAGCGTTGCTTCTGTTGGGCAAGTGCGAGCGGCGAGGAAATATATGTCGGCTCGTTTCATCAAAAGTTTTAGTGGAAATAGAAGCAATAGTCATAGCCAGTTACTGAATAAATTAAAGTTAGTTTGTAGCAGGGCAGCAGGATAGTGCGGGCAAAACTCTATATAAATTAAAACTTTACTAGATACCTGCACCGTCTAAAAAGTCTGTAATGAATAAATTAGAATACATGAACAATTCATTTTCTTCTGCCTGTTTTTGCTCTGACTCAGTTGAATTTAGCGGAGATATTTGAGATTTTAAAATATTAACCTGGTCTTCTAAATGCTTAATTCTATCGAACAAAGCTCGAATTGCTTGAGCTTCCAAATCCGGTATGCCTTGAGAATTTTGAGCATCTTCTAACTGCTTTTTTCGAGAGATGATGCGGCCGGGAATTCCCACAACTGTGCAATCGCTAGGGACATCCCGCAGCACCACCGAACCCGCACCAATCCGAACATTATTGCCAATTTGAATATTGCCTAAAACCTTAGCACCAGCTCCCACCACTACATTTTCTCCCAGCGTCGGATGCCGTTTTCCTATTTCTTTACCGGTGCCGCCAAGGGTCGCTCCTTGATAAATTACAGCGTAATCTCCAACGATCGCAGTTTCGCCAATTACCACCCCCATGCCGTGGTCGATAAACACGCCCCTACCAATTTTCGCACCTGGGTGAATCTCAATACCTGTTAAAAAGCGACTCAGTTGAGAAATCAAGCGCGGTACAAACGGCAGGCCAGCCGAATAAAGCCAGTTTGCTGTCCGGTGCAAAAAAAGTGCTTGCAGTCCGGGATAGCAAAATAATACTTCCAGCCAGTTGCGCGCCGCCTGGTCGCGTTCGTAAATAATTTGCAAGTCAGTGAACATATTTAGTCTCGCCGTGTTTTGGTTATACAGTATCGGCCGTGCCGACGGTTTAAGCTGCCTAAAGCAGTCTTGATTGTGGCATTATTACATATAATACTGTAATCCGACCTAATTACAGTAGTTAATGAGAAAAAAATTTTTCCTTTCCCAGCCCCTTCTAAGCTGCCTCCGATATTTTCCGCGAAACAAACGGTACAGCTTGTCTGACTTCTTGCCGCAGCGGAATCTCGATCGAGAATTCCGTCCCCAATCCCGGTGTCGAATCGCAGCGCAGCGTACCCTTGTGCTTTTCTACGACAATTTTATAGCTGATTGACAGTCCCAATCCTGTCCCTTTTCCTACTGGTTTCGTCGTAAAGAAGGGGTCAAACAGCCGTTTTTTGACATTTTCTGCCATGCCGGGGCCGTTGTCGGATATCCGCACAATTATTTTATCGGGGATCGTCGAATATTCTGTGGTTATGGCGATCGCGATCGGATTGGCTTTCGCTGCTTGGGGCCCGCGATCGAGGTTGTAACTCTCAAGCGCGTCGATCGCATTAGCCAGAATATTCATAAACACCTGATTTAATTGTCCGGCATAGCACTCTACTAAAGGTAAATGGCTGTAGTTTTTAACAATTTCGATCGCTGGGCGATCGGCTGTAGCTTTCAGGCGGCTTTGCAGAATTAGCAGAGTGCTGTCAATGCCTTCATGGATGTTGACAGGTTTCATTTCGCTTTCGTCTAAACGAGAGAAATTTCGCAAAGATTTGACAATTTGAACAATGCGCTCGGCTCCTATTTTCATCGAAGACAGCAGTTGCGGCAAATCTTTGCTGAGAAAGTCAAAGTCAATATTTTCTAAATACTCGAAAATTTCCGATGGAGGGTGTAAATAGTGTTTTTGGTAGAGTTTTACCAATTCCAACAAATCGCTACTATATGCGCTGGCGTGTTGAATATTGCCGTAAATAAAACTAATAGGATTGTTAACTTCGTGGGCTACACCAGCAACTAATAAACCCAAACTAGACATTTTTTCCTGCTGAATCAGTTGAGATTGAGTTTGCTGCAACTCTTGCAAAGTTTGCTCTAGCTGTTTTGATTTAGCCCTGCGTTCTGCTGCTATTTTTTCAATTCGAGCGGTATAATTCCACAAGCTCATTAGATAAAGTGTCGCCGCTAAAGTTAAGATTGTACCAAAAATTAAAACTGTCAAAGAACGCCAAAATCTTAGAGGATTAATGTACTCTGGTGTTAACCTCAACTGCAGCAACCACCTGCGATTTTCAATATTGAGAATGCGGGTGCAACTGCTGCCGTCCGGGCAGTAAGCTCTTTCCCCAATTTCTAGTTTATTTTTTATGTTTTCGTCGGTAATTATCCTTTTAGTCTTCGCTTCGTAAAAAGCGAGAAATTTTTCTGCTTCAGGAGCCATAGCATCTTGAAGATACACGTTAACAAAGTTGAGTTTAGTTTCCTGTAAAGCAGATTTAACAATAGCATCTACCAGCAAAACTCCGAGAGTAAAACCTTTCAAGTTTTCTGGTTTCTTAGCAGAAAGATTTTCGGGCAATGCTGCGGTATCACCAGCAGAAATTTGACTAAAAATTGGCATAAATACAAAGACGCTTGGTTGATTTTGTGAAGACCATTTTTGGCGGTCAGTCGCGATAATTTCTTGTCTTTTTACGGCTTTTTCTAACGCAAGCCGATTGGCAGTCAAATCTAAACCTAAATCTATTTCATCAGTCAGGAATTGCGGCGGCTCAGAAACACCGGGCAGCCAAGCGATCGCCTTCAGGCTCGGATGGCGGTACAGGGCAGTACCAACAAATGTATTAATTTCTGGTTTTTTTACCCCGTCAAATACGCTGTAAAATGCTCCGGCAGCCCGAATTATTTCTAAATTGCCGCTTACATCTCTCTGAATCTCTGTAGCTATTTTGTCCAGTCGCTCTTGCAGTTCGGCTTGCATGGATTTGTATTCCCAATTGTACGCGACTGAAGAGGCGATCGCAGACAGTCCCAATCCTGCACAAAGTGTTAATCCTGCCTGGATGTAACGGCGATAAGCAAGTAAACTGCTAGTTGCTAAATTGAACAATTTGTTAGCATTCATATTCTTCGCTGACCTTTTTTTATCGTTCCCACTCAAAATTTCAGGAGGAAGCTTTTTCCCCTTCCCAGGCAGAGCCTGGGAATGAATTTCTGGAGGATCGGCCTCCGATTTAGAGCCACGAGACAGCATTACCAGGCACGAGCCTGGTAACGATGTGGGAGCAGTGTTTTGTACAAGCTCCCCGATAGTATTTTGAGTAAGATGCAGCCGCTGATTTAAATTGAATAAGCAGGGAAAGTCATCGCGTGTTTGGGCTTGACGTAAACCTGCTGATCTCGCGTTAACTGTAGAGAATCGAAGCGCTCGCGACTCACGTAAGCTGTTACTACCTGCTCTGATTCTAACAGTAACTCGGTTTGAATTTCCCGCCCTAAATGAATGATGCGACTGACTTTTGCTAATGCAAAACCAGACTCCGGCTTAGTTTTTATTTCCACGTCGTGGGGGCGCAAAAACACTACTTCAGAATGAGCGGCTCCGTTCTTGTGAGCTGTTGTGGCGTTGCTGGCGAACAAACCCGCAGCATTCGGCAGCACATTGACAGGCCCAATAAAACTCATCACAAAAGCTGTTGCGGGTTTGTCGTAAATTTCAGCAGGAGTGCCAACTTGTTCGACTCTACCTTTGTTCATCACCACAATTTCATCGGCTACTTCCATAGCTTCTTCTTGGTCGTGAGTCACAAAAACTGTGGTGATGTTAACTTCTTTGTGAAGGTTGTGCAGCCACGATCGCAATTCTTTGCGGACTTTAGCATCTAATGCTCCAAAAGGTTCGTCTAGCAGCAGCACTTTTGGTTGAACTGCAAGAGCTCTCGCCAAAGCAACCCGCTGCCGCTGGCCGCCGGAAAGTTGCGAAGGATAGCGATCGCCCAAACCTGTCAACTGCACTAAATCCAAAAGTTCCTCAACCCGCCTGCGAATAGAGTCTTGAGGAACTTTGCGAATTTCCATCGCAAAAGCAATATTTTTCCGAATACTCATGTGTTTGAATAAAGCGTAGTGCTGAAACACAAAACCGATATGCCTCTCCTGCACCGACTGCTGAGTAGCATCCTCGCCGATCAAGTAAATATGACCCGTGTCCGGCGGTTCGAGTCCGGCAATCATCCTCAGCAGAGTCGATTTCCCCGAACCGGAAGGCCCTAAAAGCGCGACTAGAGAGCCGTTTTTTATTTTCAAACTCACGTTGTCAATGGCGTGGAAGGAGCCGAAGTGTTTCGATACGTTCTCAATTGTAATGCTCATGACTTTTTGTACCTATTTTAGGAGTTGATGGTATTAACTCCACATATTTGACCGATTTACAGTAGTATATCTTGAAATTAATATTTTGCAAGACCTGTAACTTTTTGTATTGTATTTCGCTCTCTCCTGATGGGGACGGCGCTTGAAAGTTGACGCTGGCGGGCAGTCTGAGTTAACCCGCGACGGTTTCCAGATGTGGCTGTAGCCGTAAATGCGATCGTCCCAGAATAAGCCCTGCTGAAATTACGTAGAAACCGGGTTTGATGGACGAAAATACTGCATCAAAACCTTTAAAACCTTTAATGCGGCTAAAAAACCCGGTTTCTTTGCTGTCGCTCTATCTATATTTTACCGCTCCCGACAATTCCCCGACTCCCGGCGATATTAAAGATTTCATGTACAAATTGCCCAATCTGAGGTGCGATCGCACACAATTTAGATGACAATAGTTAATTCAGAAGCCAGCTAGCTTCACCTTTGAGAAACTGCCAGAATAGTAAATTCTAACGAGAACACCACTATGGGAAAACCAACAGGCTTTATCGAATTCTTGCGCGAATTGCCCTCCGAACTCTCACCAGTCGAGAGAGTCCACAACTGGGACGAATTTCACCTGCCGATGGATGAGGACAAACTCCGCAGCCAAGGAGCGCGCTGCATGGACTGCGGCATTCCGTTTTGCCACACGGGCACAATGATCGGCGGCATGGCAAGCGGCTGCCCGATTAACAACCTCATCCCCGAATGGAACGACCTAGTATATCGCGGACTCTGGAAAGAAGCCCTAGACAGACTCCACAAAACCAACAACTTCCCGGAATTCACCGGCCGAGTCTGTCCCGCACCCTGCGAAGGCGCCTGCGTCCTCGGCATCAACAACCCGCCAGTCACGATTAAAAACATCGAAGCCTCGATTATCGACAAAGGCTGGGATGAAGGCTGGATTACCGCCGAACCGCCAGCCAAACGCACCGGCAAAAAAATCGCCGTCATCGGTTCCGGGCCCGCCGGTTTGTCCGCAGCCGCGCAACTCAACAAAGCCGGTCATTGGGTAACAGTATACGAAAGAGCCGATCGACCGGGCGGCCTGCTAATGTATGGCATCCCCAACATGAAGCTAGACAAAGAACAAGTCGTGATGCGCCGCCTGAAAGTCCTCGAAGACGAAGGCGTGACATTCGTCTGCAACACCGAAGTCGGCAAAGACTTACCAGCCGAACAACTGCTAAAAGAATACGACTCCGTTGTCCTCTGTACCGGCGCCACCAAACCCCGCGACTTGGGCATCCCCGGTCGCGAATTAAAAGGCATCCACTTCGCAATGGACTTCCTGACTGCGAACACCAAAGCAGTTTTAGACAAGAGTACAAACGGCAACTTCATCTCCGCCGAAGGCAAAGACATCGTAATTATCGGCGGCGGCGACACCGGCACCGACTGCGTGGGCACCTCCATCCGCCACGGCTGCAAAAGCCTCGTACAGCTAGAAATCCTCCCCAAACCGCCCTCGGAACGGGCGGCCAACAATCCCTGGCCCGAATGGCCGAAAGTCTACCGTCTCGACTACGGCCAAGAAGAAGCCGCAGCCAAATTCGGCGACGACCCCCGCGGCTATCTCACCACGGCGACAAAGTTCGAGGGCGACGAAAACGGCAATGTCAAAGCCGTGCACACCGTTGAGGTGGAGTGGGCGAAAAACGAGAAAGGGCAGTTCATTCCGAACCACATCCCCGGCACCGAAAAAGTGTTGCCGGCACAGCTTGTATTGCTAGCGATGGGCTTCCTCGGCCCGGAACAGCCCTTGCTGGATGACTTGGGATTGGAACGTGACGCCCGCAGCAATGTGAAAGCCGAGCACGAAAAATATACAACCAGCATTCCGGGAGTTTTCGCGGCGGGGGACTGTCGCCGGGGACAGAGTTTGGTGGTTTGGGCGATTAACGAAGGGCGGGGCGTGGCCCGGGAGTGCGACCTTTATCTGATGGGGAGCACTGATTTGCCTTAGTTGGTAGGTGTGGGTCGATCGAGATTGTTTAATTTCCCATAATTTACAGCTTATTCCATGTAGATGTAGATCGCGATCGACCGGGTTTCGAGCAACAGAATCAGTAATGATGCCAGAACTGTAAAGAAACCCCGCGAGAGCGCGGTGTACTTCATAAACCTGGAATACGCTGTATTAAGCCCGTAGGGGCGGATTCGCCAAGATTTTGATTTAAAAACCCAAAATGTTGTAAACCCGCCCTTTGTACCTTGAAATAGGTAGATTGCGATTTACCGTGTTCGTGGGGGCGGGTTTACGAAATTATGGATTTTAGGCAAATATTGTTGGTGAATCCCGCCCCTTGTATCTTAGGAATGAAAAATAAATAAGTTGATGAGTTATCGGTTATAACTGACATCTTGCAGCAATATCAATAAGAGGATTTTTCGTGGGGTCGGGCGGGTTTATAGAACCTATTTGCAAGCTTTAAGGCTGTTGGCGAACCCGCCCCTACGGCTAATTGAGAATGGTGCAAGATATCAGTTATAAGGAAAAAATTTTAAGATTAGGATCTTCACTCCTACAAAGCTCAACTTACAACTGATTTTTCTCTTTAACTATTCTAATTTACTTTTAAATCGATGTCTGATTCTAATTCACTTGAGTCAGAAATGAAAAACGGTTCTTCCTTACTTGGTATGCTAAATCAATAGCTAAATCAGTCAAACAAATTGAGGTTAAAAATATGTGTCCCAATCTTGCATAAATGCCTAAATTACAAGAAAAATTCCGACAAATATTTGAGTACAAAAAACCAATTGGTTGAGGGCATTGTTGAGAATTGGTATCTGCCAGAAAAGAACTCAACAATATTTTCCCGATACTGTTAAGACTATTACTAATTGGTTTGACGAGATAATTGCTTACTTTGATAATAGGACAAGAAGTGGTATTGTTTAAGGTATTAACAACAAGCTTAAGTTAATAAAACGTTCTGCCTATGGCTTTATAAATTTTGCAAGCTACAAAAATAGATGTTTGCTTACTTGGGATTTTAACTGTTAGTTTGGCATACCAAGTAAAGAAGAACCGGAATTGTTTATAATGAAATAGCCGCGCTTTTTGTTGCGTAAATAAAGCGTTTTACCAGGTTTAATAGCAGGTGTTTTCTTATTGTGTATTCAAAAAATCACCTAATTAATTTTATAACTTGTCGCTAAATTTAATTTTGATCTATTAAAATATCAAAAAAAGCTGGGATATTAAACTAATAAAAAAAAAATTACTTGCTAATCGCTAATCGCCCCAAAGCAATTAGCAATTAGCAATTTTACTCAAATTATCACATTTTGCTGATAATTCTTTGCAGGATTTCTACGCCTGATACCGCTTGCCAGCCAAACAGCCCCAAGAGCACAATATTCAGAAAGATGTGAGTGTTTCTGGCCAAATCATTGCCTTTTTGCATCAAAGGAGTCAGCGATGCTGCGATCGCAATTATTGCCGTCATTCCCAACCCTGCTAGCAAGTGCGGGCCGACAAATAGTTTGCCGTTGTTGATGTAGGTGACGGCCATTCCGCCCACTGCCCCCGTTACCATCAAGGCTAGCAGCAAAGAACCCATTTGGTGGTGTTTGATGTTGAATTTGCCCTTAATTAACTCTTTTTTGACTTCACCTTCGGCACTTCTGGTACGGCGGATTTGCAGGCCGAGATACAAAGCATAGAATGAGATGGCCAGCAGTACCCACATTAAAACTGGGTGGAAGAATTGGCTCCAAACTTTCACAGACTGAGGAATTTCGAGATTCATAGTGTTCTGAGGATTAGCAAACATACTTCATAAAACTTAGCATACCAGTCAGGCCGTCTCGTGCGACGGTAAAAATATACGGGATGAGACACTATTATGCCTGCCACTAAACAAGACGCTGTATTGATTCAAGCCGCCAAGACTGGCAACATTATTCACGTCCAAGCTTTACTCGCTAAGGGAGTTGACGCTAATGCCAAAGACTCTGAGGGGACGACGGCTTTGATGTTTGCTGCCCAAAAGGGCTATACAGAAATCGTGCGTATTTTACTAAACAATGGCGCTAATGTCAATCAAGCGAGCAGGCGTTTTGGGCTGACGGCTTTGATGCTGGCGGCGGCTCACAAACAGCCTGATTCTACGCGGCTGTTGTTAGCTGCTGGTGCTGATGTTAATGCTAAAAATGATGATGGAAGTACGGCTTTGATGGCGGCTTCTCTCAAAGGAGATATCAATGTTGTGCGGATGTTACTTGATGCTAATGCTGATGTAAATGTCCGAGATAAAGATGGAGATTCTGCTCTGAAAATAGCTGCTTTATCGGGTCACGAAGCTGTTGTTAAAGCTTTGGTGGATGCGGGTGCGGTTGCTGACAATTCTATGGTGTTTTTAGCTGTCCGTCAAGGTAGCGCTGAAATTGTGCGAATTTTGCTCAAGTGTGGGGCGGATGCTAATGTTAAAAATCTAGAGAGCAAAACTGCTTTGATGCTGGCTGCGACGGCGGGAAATTTGGCTGTTGTCGAGGCGCTGTTGGCTGCTGGTGCTGATGTCGAAATTCCCGACAAAAACGGAGAAACTGCTTTAACTTTGGCTGCGGATTCTGGCAATACTGATGTGGTGCAAACTTTGCTTGGTGCGGGTGCTAATGCGAATGTGAAAAATGGAGATGGGGGCACGGCTTTGATGGCGGCGGCTGCTGGAGGAAATGCGCCGATCGCCCATATCTTACTCGATGCTGGCGCGGATATCAACGCTAAGGATAAAGATGATGAAACTGCTTTGAATTTTGCCGTGGTTGAAGGCTGCGAAGATGTGGTGGAATTGCTCTTAAACCGAGGTGCTAGTGTCGGTGCTAGAAATCGGTTGGGCGATACGCCTTTACTGGTGGCGGCTGTTCACGGCCACAGTGCGATCGTATCGGCTTTGCTGCAAAAAGTAAACTCAAATCGGGATGAGTTTGTGAATGCGAAAAACTTTGGGGAGACGGCTTTGACGCTGGCTGCGTTTCACGGACATACCGAGACTGTGAAGGCTTTGCTTGAGGGCGGTGCAGATCCGAATGTCCCGGCGGATTTGGGGAAAACGGCTTTAATGAAGGCGTGCGATCGCGGTTATATTGCGATCGTCCAATTATTAATCGAAAAAGGTGCCGATGTCAACGTGCTGGATGATTCCGGCGCAACAGCTTTAATGTGGGCAGCACATCGGGGTTATCCTGATGCAGTAAAGATTTTAATTGATGCTGGTTCAGAACTAAACCACAAAAATCCGGGAAATTATACAGCTTTAATGCTGGCTGAGTTTAAGGGTTATTCTAATGTGGTGAAATTGCTCAAAAGTGCTGGAGCACTGGAGTAAGAATAATAGTTTTGAGTAAGGTAATTCTGTCATTCTGAGCGTAGGCTTTGGGAAGTGAAGAAGCTCACATATCGGGACTTACGCATTGTAATGGTGTGGCAATAATTTGAGATTCTTCTGTTCGCTCAGAATTACATAATTAGGTGATTAATGCGTCCAGGACTATGAATTATATCATGTCCGATGATTAACCATAATATCCAGGTCGGGGCGGGTTTTTGAGATTGTCAATTATTGGCGATTATGGTTGGTGGAACCCGCCCCTACAAAAATCGCGGTAGCTCGACCCGACATGATATTAACCTCAATTTGCTTTGCGTACCCAGCCGTTAATAGTAAAGCGGCTATCAGCAAAAGCTTTTGAGGGACAGCTAACTCGCAAAACTTCGTGCATATAGCGACTCAGAAAAAATACTATGCTGTTATTGCGAGGTTCAACAGTTCTGAATGTCTTGTCTGCAACGTAGAAATTGTTCTCGATTTTGCTGTCATAAATCTGCAACTCGCCACCTGAAAAAGCCTTGGGTTCTCGATAGAAATAGTAAACGTAAGTAAAAAATCTGGTGGCGGTATCTGGAGAGCCGCTGTCGTTGTGAAGTTTGTAAAAGTTGTTGTCATTGTGCATGGTTAACTGAGCTTCTATTTCACCAAGCGGAAATGAGGGAATATTTAATTTTTGCAGCACGTCGGGGAGAATTGCTTTGATGCGATTAACCATCAGTTCGGAAAATTCTGGGAACGAGTGGAGTACCATCGAACGGCGGTAATCTTCGGCATTGGTTGAGGTGCTGGTACTCACAAATTCTGATTCTTTTGCTAAAACATATTTAATGAGTTTGTTCTTTTCGGCCGGGGTCAAAAAGTTGTCTATTTGGGCGTAGCGAGATATTAAGTCGTCATTTACAGGCGGCGCAGGGGCGGGAATTTCGGCGGGAATTTCGGCGGGAATTTCTACGGGAGTTGCAGGCTGCTGCGGTTGCAGTTGCTGCAAGTAAATTGGGGGTTCTGTGACTAATCCGACTAGGTGTTCGCCGGGAAAAAAAAGGGTGGAACGCCCGTCGTCTATGGGGATTTGAAATAAGGGCGAAAAACCCAGTGTTTGTTGGGTGCGATCGACTAATGTTTTGATCAGGCTGTGCAATAATGGTGTATCTGATTTGAGGGTGACGGTGCATTGATGTCCCCCGGTGAGGAGGATTTTGACTTTGATGTCTTGCGGTTGAATTTGCGGTTGAATTGTGCTAGTCATAGCCGTTAGTTATAGAAGAAGGAAGTTCGGCAACGGATTCTGTAACGGATGTAACGGATGTAACGGATGGATGGAAGAAGGAAGAACAAAAATTCAATCATTGCTTTAGGGCGGGCTAGAAGCCCAACCCCTACTCCCCACAATAGAATTAACTCTTTGTGGAACAGGCATCTTGCCTGTTCATAATACAGGTGCAAAATGTCATTGCTGCGAACTTAATTAATGCAAGAAGTGGCGGATATCGGTGAAAACCATTGTGATTCCGAGTTGGTTGGCTGCTTCGATGGAATCTCGATCGCGCATACTTCCGCCCGGTTGGACGATCGCAATTATGCCAGCCTCAGCCGCAGTTTTGACTGAATCGTCGAAGGGGAAGAAACCGTCGCTGGCCAAAATCGCTCCTTTGCTTTTCTCTCCTGCTTGTTCTAATGCTAGTTTAACTGAACCGACGCGATTCATTTGTCCGGCGCCGACACCGATTGTAGTGCGATCGCGCGTCACAACGATCGCATTTGATTTGACGTGTTTCGCTACTTTCCAAGCAAACAGCAATTCTTCTAACTCTCCCGCCGTCGGCTGTTTCTCAGTAACAATCCGCCATTTGCTAGTTTCTTCTACTACATTATCTGAGTCTTGCACCAGCAAACCGCCTGCAATTATTTTAACAGTTTGTGGAGGGCCTTGAGTCAAATCTGGCAAAATTAATACTCGAACTTTCGCCTTTTTCTTGATAATTTCTTCTGCTTCTGGTTCGCACCCCGGCGCGACAATACATTCTAAAAATGTTTGAGTTAAGGCCGTTGCGGTAGCAGCATCAATCGGGCGGTTGAGGGCGACAATTCCACCGAAAGCTGAGACTGAATCGGTATCGAAGGCTTTTTGATAAGCTTCAGAAATAGTTGTTCCCAAGGCTGTGCCGCAAGGATTTGTATGCTTCAGAATAGCGGCGGCGGGTGTGTCGGGGAATTCTACGATCAGCCGCCTTGCTGCTTCTAAGTCTACTAAATTATTGTAGCTTAATTCTTTGCCTTGCAGGATGGTGCTAGTCGTCCAGCCTGTCGGTGTACTTCCGCTTTGATACCAGGTGGCGGCTTGATGGGGATTTTCGCCGTAGCGGAGAGTTTGCAACTCTTTTCCTGATAAATTAAACTCGTCTGGTAGTGCAGATTTTTCAGGGGATTGGCTGCTGCTGAGATAAGTTGCGATCGCGCGATCGTAGTTTGCTGTATGTTTAAAGGTTTCTAGGGCGCATCTTTGCCGAAACTCTAAGGATGCTTCGCCGCCGTTTTCCCGCAGTTCTTTTAAATAAGTATTGTACTGTTCTGGGTCGCACAAAACTGTCAAATGAGCGTGGTTTTTGGCGGAAGCTCTCAACATGGCCGGCCCGCCGATATCTATCTGCTCAATTGCGTCTGCTAGAGTAACTCCGGGTTTAGAAATTGTCTCTTCAAATGGATACAAATTGACTACAACTAGATCGATCGCCCGAATTTGATTTGCGGTTAAATCTGCGAGGTCTTCCGGTACATCGCGGCGTGCTAAAATGCCACCGTGGATTCGCGGGTGAAGTGTTTTGACTCGCCCTCCCAAAATTTCGGGGGAACCAGTATATTCTGCAACTTTGGTGACTGGGATGCCTGCTTCTTTGAGAGCCGTTGCTGTCCCGCCACTACTAATTATGTCAAATTCAAATTCTTCTACTAGACTGCGCGCTAAGTCGATTAGTCCGGTTTTATTGGATGTGCTCAGAAGTGCTAGACGTGCCATTGGTTTGAAGTTGCGATCGCAAAAATAGATAGGTTATATTCTATACCAAATCGGCCCGCAGGGAGATGATTTGGTCATGGCTAATTATGATTATTTTTAATAATCAAAGATGAGTTCGCTTATTTGTGACCATATTTTTTGTCAAATTTATATAATATTTTATACTGACCAGTGGTTTCTAGATATCTAGAACTTGCGCGTGGAACTGATTATTTTGTGAGTGCGAGGGGGATTGAAGCCATATCCAGCTTCCACAGTTCGTGTCGCTACGTAAGTGTCAATGTTGTTGAAATTACTTAATAAAACTTAATAGATAATTATAGGGCGATCGCTCTTGAATTTTAACGATGTTTTATGATGAATTCTAAAAGTAATGTGCTAGCATCGGGTGTAAATTGCTCTCTCCCTAAATTTCCCGAAAAATAGGGCGATCGCCACACATTAATCTAAACAATAATTTGGTAGGGTTAACATATGTTTTTTCAAGAAGCAGATCCAGAAAATAAGCTCAGTAATATTAGCAGGAATCATAAACAAACTGCTCCCAATCTGACTAATAGAACAGGCTACCAACAGATTTCAAAAAAAAGAATCCAGAATTCACCAGAGACCAATATTTCCGAAGCTTATAGTGTTAGTTTGTGCGAATTGCAGCAGATGGAGCGAGCAATGGAACAGCTAAAGCAGGATTTGAAAGCTAGCGAATCTCGGTTTAGGAATGTGATCGAAAAAAATGCCGACGGCATCGCAATCGTTAACAAGCTAGGACTTGTCTGTTTTGCCAACCAGTCAGCAGAAGCGCTGTTTAACTGCACCGCAGATGAACTTTTAGGGCAAGCATTTTTTGGCAATTTAGTAGTAGAAGTTTCCGCTTGTGACCTTGAGATGGCGACGGATATTATTCCCCAAGTTGGAAAAACAGAAGCACCAGGAACTCGCGTCGTGCAAACAGAAGTTGAAGCTATTCGCAAGCAAAAAGCAAATGCTGTAGTAGAAATGCGGGTGGTGGAAACGGAATGGGACGGAGAAATGGCTTATTTAGCTACGCTGCGGGACATTACCGATCGCAAGCGCGCAGAAGAAATGCTTTGGTTGTACGATCGAGCTATCGCAGCTACTAGCACCGGAGTTACGATTTCTGACGCCACTGACCCCGAAAATCCAATTATTTATTGCAATCCAGCATTTGAAAGCATGACAGGTTATCGGCGGCAGGAAATTATCGGAAAAAACGGCCGATTTTTGCACGGAAGCGATACGGATCCGGCGGCAGTAGAAATAATTCGCCAAGCCTTGCAAGCAGAAAGCGAATGCAAGGTAATATTAAAGAATTACCGCAAAGACGGAACCGCTTTCTGGAATTGTTTCTCCATATCTCCCGTGCGCGATCGAATGGGCCAATTAACTCATTTTATTGGCGTACAGAGAGACATCACGGAGCGCAAACAAGCCGAAGAAGCCTTGCATAATTCCGAAGCACAAAGCCGAGAACAAGCAGCTCAACTAGGAGCCACACTGGAGCAACTAAAAGCCACTAATTCCCAATTAGTTCAAAGCGAAAAAATGTCTAGTTTGGGATTGCTACTTGCCGGCGTCGCTCACGAAATTAACAACCCAGTCAGCTTCATTTACGGCAATCTCGCTCATCTGACCAATTATACTCAAGACTTGTTCGATCACCTCGAACTCTATCAACAACACTATCCTAATCCAGTCGCAGAAATTCAAGAGCAAAGAGAAAAAAATGATCTAGATTTTTTAGCTGAAGATTTACCTAAAATACTATCTTCAATGAGCGTTGGTGTCGATCGCATTTGCCAGATTGTGCAGTCGCTGCGGAACTTTTCGCGGCATGACGATTCACAGATGAAACCCGTTAACCTCCACGAAGGTATCGACAGCACGCTGTTAATTCTCAATCACCGTTTGAAAGGGAACGGAGAAAAGCAGCCAATTCAAATTGTAAAACACTACGGAAAATTGCCAACCGTTGAGTGTTTCGCTGGGCCGATCAATCAAGTTTTTATGAATATCCTCAGCAATGCGATCGATGCTTTAGAAGATGCCAACAGTAGGCAAACTTGTCGAGAAATGCTAGAAAATCCCAGCCAGATTATGATTGGTACGGAAGTTGTCGGCAATTTTGTAGAAATTAAAATTGCCGACAACGGCCCTGGAATAACTGAGGAAGTCAAACAGCAGATATTCGATACATTTTTTACTACCAAGCCCATTGGCAAAGGCACGGGAATGGGTTTGTCAATTAGCTATCAAATTATTGTAGAAAGACACAAAGGCGAATTATATTGTAATTCGGAATTGGGCAAGGGCACGGAATTTGCTATCAGAATTCCGATCGCACCTTAGCGCGGAATGTGCAATCTACACGTTACCAACTTGATATATAGGCAAACAAGCGAGGGGGACTCGCACTCCTACAAAACGAGAAAAATCGTTTTTTCTCGTTCCCAGACTCTGGCTGGGAACGCATACTTAGGATCGCGAATTAAATAACTTACAATTTTAATTGTTATTGTGGGATGGGCGTCCCGCCCGTCCAAAAAGGACG
>NZ_JAUBRP010000144.1:0-5578 GCF_036701935.1 Microcoleus sp. M2_D5
TATTTCACCCGGTGCTGCTGCCGCAGTCCCGGTTTTGGTGGTAACAACGTCGGCACTAGGTGTCAGAGGTGTGGTGACTGTAGCCAGCGGATCAGTACCGTTGTTGTTTTCAGGAAAAGGATCGGGGGTAGCTGAGGTACTTCTGGCGGTGTTGCTGACGCTGCCGGATGCAGGTGCGATGAAGCTGACTGTGTTGATGGCAGGAACACCGGAAGGCAAGCTGGGAATCGCTGGGAAGGTGACAATCCCAGTATCTGCATTGTAAACAGCCTGGTTGGGTAGACTAACTATATTTAAACCGGGAACAATGCTGTCAGTAATTGTGACGTTTGCGGCTGTGCTTGGGCCGTTGTTGACTGTGGAAATTGTGTAAGTAACTGTTTCACCCGGTGCTGCTGCCGCAGTCCCGGTTTTGGTGGTAACAACGTCGGCAAGAGCAGCAACAATTGTAGTTGAGACTTGAGAGATGGGTTGGGAACTATTGTTGTTAGCTAGATTTGGGTCGAAAGTGCTGGAGGTGCTATAGGCACTGTTAGTTAAGGGAGCTGTGACTGTTGGGGAAACTGTGGCTGTGATGGTGCGGGTTTGGCTAGCACCGTTAGCCAGAGTCGGAATCACCGGCCAGATGACCGTCCTCGTTACGGTATTGTATGTGGCGAGGTCGGAGGCGCTGACGAAACTTAAGCCTGCAGGCAGGGGATCTTGAATCAGGACGCTTTCGGCGCTGTCTGGCCCGTTATTTGTGGAGGTAATTGTATAGGTAATGGTGCTGTTGGGTGTGGCGAACAGCGGGCCTTTTTTAACAATGGAAACGTCGGCTACGAGTGTAGGCGGATCTATACTTTGGACGACGACATTGTTAACTTCGTGAATGTTTGTGTTTCCCCCTGTCGAAGCAGCAAAGCCAAATTTAAAAGTACGTGGCACTGCTCCGTTTATGATGGCCAAATTTGGTATATCGATCAGTGTTTCACCCACATCAAATGTGCCGTTGCTGTTCAAGTCGAAGGCAACTGTAAGACGGTTAGGAAATGTTGGTGAATTCGCCGGAAATAATGTAACTTGAACCGTTCTTTTAGCCTCAGCGCGAATGCTTGTATCTTTATTGTCTATGCCACCGGGAACGACTCTGCTAGTTAAAAAATTATAAGATGTGCTTTCGCTGCCTCTAAGTCCTACTGCATCCTCTAGCGGCCCTCCCAGCGCAGCCGGATTTGTATTTACACGCCCTCCCAATCCTGTTTGACTAGCAGAATAATTGCCAAACTCGTCTAATCCGACACCTAAATAACCTCCAGAAATACCAAGTGAAGCGGGACTATTATTATTCTGAGCATAGCCGAGAGAGCCACCATAGCCTCCCGCTTCTGTTGGCGTAGCTGTTCCGTCAATGAGGAAAAAACTAATGCCATCGGCACCAACGGGGGTATTATCCCCTGGTGGTCGTTGTGGAAAAAGGACAGTACCTCTGTTATAGGCAAAGAAATCAAAGGTAACTCTCAGACCCTCAGTGGCCGAGATGGGGTTGTTGTAGATTACAAAAGCTGCTTGTTGAAAGGCGTTTGATGTTAATCTCAAAGTACCTGTTCCGGGTGGATCGCCAGTCCCTAAAGCGGGAATAACGCCGCTGGGATTGGTGGGACCTGCGGTTAAGCCTGGGTTAGTTGTAAGGTTGTTGCCAACTCCATATATCCAAGGCCCGATTACTGTTGAATTTTTAAATTCTTCAGCGGCTAAGGTTGCCAAGACTGATGTGTAGCCTTCTAGGACTTCTTTTTCAAAGGCTATTTCGGTATTTATTTCTCCTGTGGCAATTTCTAATTCCCAGTCGCCGCCTAATGCTGCACTCCCTGTTAGGTTGTTGGAAGCAGCAACATTTGCTCCTGTTATTTCACTGAGTTTTTGTATAAATTTTAGACCAGATTCCCCGGCGCCTGTGTTGCAACTTAACAGCAGAATACTACCTGTTTCGTTGAGAGATTTACCCCACTGCTGCAATTGGCTGGAATAGGTTTCTATATTGTGAATATTGAGTTCTGCCCGGCCGATTTCTACTGATGCTGATGCGCCGTGAGCAACTATTTGAATGCTGTTGAGGCTGTGCCTTGATGCTGTTATTTCGGCAATTTGTTCGATTCCATCCCGGAATCTATCGAGCAGGATTACTTCTGTATCGCTTTTCACTCCCCTGAGCAACTCTTGGTAGTTTTCTACTTTTGAATCCACAATCGCTAGATTTATTTGGAGAGCGGTCTCTGCTTTATGGCTAGCTTGTCTCAAGATTTTAGTCTCCATGTTGGTAGATTTCCGTGCTTGTGTAGATGACAAAATTGACAGATTTGGGATGGTTCTTATTGTTAGTTAATTTGGTTGCTAAATCTAAGCTACCCCCTTTTTAGAGATGACGATAAACTTTCAAGTATAAAGTTTTGAACAATAATTTTTTTTAGAATATATAATACTTACCTGTATTTGTTATTTGTGATGTTAGGCAATCATTAGAGATGAATTGCAGCGATCGCCCTTGGATGTCCTGATGCGACCGATCGCTGCAAATCATAACATGAATAAGGGGTAACAGCCTTTATATTAGCCAAAACCCTCTATTTTTGGGAAAAATGATATCAGGTCTAACGTTAGTTACATGGTAGATTACTTACGGATTTATCAGCACAAGGGGTCTGACCCCTCATGCCGCTTTTCTGAGTCTGGTGACATTGAGGCTGGCTCAGACAGCTTGAACTGTAAATATACTGAAAATATTAATTGCCTAAAAATTGGCAGATTTTGAGTTTGAGGTGCGATCGCGATTGAAAGTTGAGAGTACGGCATTTCTAGAGATTTATACTTATACTACTTTGGGGTGCAGTAAACTCACAGCCATGTAATAATAGCAACTTAAAGCTACAAAATTTAACAAAAAAAACTTGACAAATTATATATGTTAATACCAGGATTGCGGTGACAAAAAAGAACGATCGCCCTTGAATTCAAAAAGTACGATCGCCCTTTACACCCTCTTTTTATCTAAATCTTGAAACTGCGTCGATCGCACCCCCAAACGCGGCTTGCTAAGCGTTAATATCGAGTTCCCGCACTAAAAAAGCCCATTCATCTGTCAATTCTTCAATGATTTTCGCAGTGGGTTTGCCGGCACCGTGTCCCGCTTTCGTTTCAATCCGAATTAACACTGGTTTTTCTCCCGCGTGGGTTTCTTGCAAGGCAGAAGCAAACTTGAAACTGTGGGCCGGAACCACGCGATCGTCGCGATCGGCAGTTGTAATCATTGTCGCCGGATAAGCCGTTCCCGGTTTGAGGTTGTGCAGGGGAGAGTAGCCGTGAATTGTGGGAAATTCTTCAGGATTTTCCGGCGAACCGTATTCAGAAGTCCAAGCCCAACCAATGGTAAATTTGTGGAAGCGCAACATATCCAAAACCCCGACTGCCGGCAGCGCTGCGCCGAACAATTCCGGCCGCTGAGTCATGCAAGCCCCCACTAATAAACCGCCGTTGCTACCGCCTGCGATCGCCAATTTTGCAGGTTTGGTGTATTTGTTTTCGATCAACCATTCAGCGCCAGCTATAAAGTCATCAAACACGTTTTGCTTGTTCAACTTTGTGCCTGCTTGGTGCCATGATTCGCCGTACTCGCCGCCTCCCCGCAAACAGGCTGTTGCATAAACTCCGCCCATCTCCAACCATACTATCCTGCTAACAGAAAAACTTGGAGTTAGCGAGATGCCAAAACCACCGTATCCGTAAAGGTAGGTAGGGTTGTTGCCATCTAACTGCAAGCCTTTCTTGTGGGTGATAAACATGGGTACTTGCGTACCGTCTTTGCTTGGGTAAAATACTTGTTTTGTCTCGTAATCGTCGGGATTAAAATCAACATTTGGTTGCCGATAAATCGTACTTTCACCTGTCACCATATTGTATTGATAGATGATGTTAGGTGCAGTGAAACTGGTGTAAGCATAAAAAGTTTCGGTGTCGTGCCGCTTGCCGCCGAATCCTCCCGCCGAACCGATTCCGGGCAAGGCAACTTCTCGCACGAAAGAGCCATCTAAGTTGAAAATTTTAATCTGGGTGTAGGCGTCTTTCAAGTAGGAAGCGACAAATTGATTGTTCAGGAGGCCAATGCCTTCGAGGGTTTCTGCTGCTTCGGGGATAATTTCTGTGAATCCACCCTCCCTGGGCGACGGGGGGGTTTCGTCACCAGCTAGGGATGAGGGAGGTGGGTTGTTGGTGTCGATCGCAATTACGCGGCCCAACGGTGCATTCAAGTTTGTTTGAAACCAGAAAAGAGATCCCTCATTGTCAATGAAACTGTACTCAGCCTCAAATTCGTTAATTAGTTCTACAACGGTAGATTCCGGTGCCGTTAAATCCTTGTAGAAAATCAAGTTTTTGGTTTCAGTTCCCTGCCAAACTGAGATAATCAAGTATTTGCCATCTTCGGTGACGCCACCGCTAAATCCCCACTCTTTTTGGTCGGGTCGTTCGTAGATTAATACGTCTTCAGATTGGGGCGTGCCGATTTGGTGGTAAAACAGTTTTTGGTAATAGTTAACTTCTTCGTGCTTGCTTTTTTCGTTGGGTTCGTCGTAGCGGCTGTAAAAAAAGCCTTTGCCGTCGTGAGTCCAGGATGCTCCTGAAAATTTAATCCACTTTAAATGGTCTGATAAATCTTCGCCGGTTGCCACATCGCGGACTTTCCATTCCTGCCAGTCGGAACCGGAATGTGACAAACCGTAGGCCATGTATTTGCCGTCTTCGCTGATAGCTATTCCACCCAGAGCCACGGTTCCATCTTCTGAGAGAGTGTTGGGGTCAATTAATACTTTGGGTTCGCCGTCGAGGGATGTTAACGTGTAGAGTAAGGATTGATTTTGCAGGCCGTCATTCTTGTAGTAGAAATAGCGAGATCCTTCTTTGAAAGGTATGCCGTATTTCTCGTAATTCCAAAGTTGAGTCAGGCGCTGTTTGATTTTTTCCCGCGCCGGAATTTCGTTGAGGTAGGCAAAAGTAACTGCATTTTGGGCTTCCACCCAAGCTTGGGTTTCCTCAGAGTCGGGATTCTCCAGCCACCTGTAGGGGTCTGATACTTTGACGCCGTGGTAGTCCTCTGTTTGGTCGATTTTGCGGGTTGTGGGGTAGCTTAAAGGTCGATCGAATTGGCTCATGATTTTGTACTCTCGCTAACTTTGTCCAGTTTACCCTTTCGCGGCAGTGACAGGGGAGAGTCGCTCAATTGGCGATTTGAGATTTTATACTAAATCTGGGTTAAATAAGTCACCCCACCTCAAAAAACAGAAGACAAAAACCCCCACTTCGCAGGAATTGTCGGCGTTATAATAAAGGATTATTAAAAAACCAATATTGTCAACCAATGAGATATATTAATCTTGTTTTAATAGCAAAATAGCGATTTTAAATAATGACTACATTCCTCCCGACCTATTTGCTAATAAATACCTAAAATAATTGTTATCGCATCTCTAATAAGGAATGAGAATTAAATAACTTCCACAAGTTTGTGGGATGGGCGTCGGGCCCGTTCAAAAAGGACGGGCCCGAC
>NZ_JAUBRP010000145.1:0-5441 GCF_036701935.1 Microcoleus sp. M2_D5
ACTCGGTTGTTAAACGCTGCGGTGGCGAAGATATTTGGCGGGTCACTGCCTGAGAAAATAGCTCGATGCCTGGGATTCTCTTCTCTAATACAAAGCCTCTTTCTGCTCGCCAGACAGGGGCTTTCTGGTTTTTCTTCTCAGTCAGTTGCTATAGCTGTTAAACTAATTCCGATCGCCCTCAACCCTCAAAACGATTTGATGCTATGTGGGACACAATTGCCGCGCACATCTGTGAAACAACCGGAGAAACATTTTTGATAGACAATCGCCGTTCCGTAAGCGGTGGCTGCATCAATCAAGGCTATTATATCAGCAGCAGTTCCGGCACTTACTTCGTGAAAATCAATCAAGCTTCCCAAATCTCGATGTTTGAAGCTGAAGCGCTGGGTTTGCAGCAAGTTGGGAAAACCCAGACGATTCGAGTACCTGAGCCGATTTGCTGGGGAACTGAGGGGAATTGGGCTTACATTGTGCTGGAATGGCTGGATTTGGGAGGACGCGGGGGCGATCGAGCTTGGGAAGAAATGGGGCGAAAACTCGCCGAAATGCATAAATACACCCCCCCCTTGCTAAGGGGGGGAGAAGAGCCAAATTCGGGCTTATTGAGGGGAGTTTTTGGGTGGGATATTAATAATACGATCGGCTCAACTATACAAATTAATAATTGGACGGCAAATTGGGCCGAATTCTGGGCCGAACATCGGATTGGTTATCAGTTAAAATTGGCTAGGCGCCGGGGCGGTCATTTTCCGCAAGGGGAACGTTTATTAGAGATGATTCCTGAGTTATTAGCTGGTTATGAACCTCAACCCTCGCTAGTTCACGGGGATTTGTGGGGGGGGAATGCGGGGGTGACATCTGCGGGGGAACCGGTGATTTTTGACCCGGCGGCATATTTTGGCGATCGAGAAGTCGATCTCGCGATGACGGAGTTATTTGGTGGGTTTCCAGCGGAGTTTTATCGAGGATACAATCATGTTTTGCCTTTGGATTCAGGGTATGAAGAACGCAAAACTCTTTATAATCTATATCACATTTTAAATCATTTTAATTTGTTTGGTGGGAGTTACGAGTCCCAGGCGAATCAGATGATTAGTCGAATTTTGGGTTTTAAGAATCAGATGCTCTTTTAACCGCAGATGCACGCAGATAAACGCGGATTTAAGGTTTATCTGCGAGGGAGGCAACTTTATTTTTGCTTAGCCGCAGCTTTTTTCTTGGCTTCTTTTTCTGCTTTTTTAGCTGCTTTTTCAGCTTCAAGTTTGGCTAAGTTGGCTAGCTCTTTTTCTTCAGCTATTTTATCGAGATAGTAGTGGTAATCTCCCAAATAAGGGCGAAACTCTCCGTCCCGAATCTCGACTATTTTGTTAGCGACTTGAGAGATGAAATAGCGATCGTGCGAAACGATAATTACCGTACCGTCATAATTCTGAATCGCCTCTTCCATCATCTCTTTCGCCGGAATGTCGAGGTGATTTGTCGGTTCGTCCAAAATTAGCAAATTCACGGGAGTCAACAGCATCTTTGCTAAAGCTAGGCGGGCTTTTTCGCCGCCGCTTAAAGCGCCAACCTGTTTAAATACTGTTTCACCCGTAAATAAGAAACGGCCCAACAAAGTCCGAACTTCTTCATTTTTCCAGTCGGGAACTTCGTCGTGAATCGTTTGCATCACGGTTTTATTCAAATCTAAGGCTTCTGCCTGATTCTGTTCAAAGTAACCGGGGATGACGTTGTGGCCTCCCAATTTTACCGTACCTTCAGTCGGCTTTTCCAAGCCCATAATCATCCGCAGCAGGGTTGATTTGCCCGCACCGTTGGGGCCGAGAAAGGCAATACGATCGCCCCTTTCAATTAACAACTCGGCTCCCAAAAATAGGATTTTTTCGCCGTAGGTGTGTACCAAATCTTCAATTATTGCTACTTCGCGGCCGCTGCGGGGTGCGGGGGGAAAGCGGAAATGCAAAGTTTTTAATCCGCCGGTGGGGGCTTCGATGCGTTCGATTTTGTCTAACTGTTTCTCGCGGCTTTTGGCTTGGGTGCTGCGAGTGGCGCTGGCGCGGAATTTTTCAACGAATGCTTGCTGTTTTTCGAGTTCTTTTTGCTGGCTTTCGTAAGCGCTAAGTTGGGCTTCTCTGGCTTCTGCTTTTTGCAGCAGGTAGGAGGAGTAGTTGCCGAGGTAAGTGGTGGAAACGCCGCGTTCGGTTTCGACGATTTGGGTGCAAAGCCGATCGAGAAATTCCCGGTCATGGGATACGATTACCATCGGGGTTGTCAGCCCTTTGAGGTAAACTTCCAGCCATTCGATGGTTTCTAAGTCGAGGTGGTTGGTAGGTTCGTCTAGCAGGAGGATGTCGGGTTTTTGCAGGAGAATTTTGCCCAAACTCATACGCATTTGCCAGCCGCCGCTGAAGGCGCTGACTAATCGATCGCCGTCTTCTGGTTCAAATCCGATTTCGGGGAGGATTTTCTCGATTTGGGCTTCTAAACCGTAGCCGTTTAAGCCTTCAAATTGCCGTTGCAGCCGATCCATTTTGTGGATCAGTTCGTCGAGATTTTCTGGGGTGGAGGTTTCTAAGTCTCGATGCACTTGCATCAGGGTTTCGTGGACTTCGTTGGCTTCGCTGAAGGCGCGCCAAAATTCTTCTCTGACGGTGCGAGTCGGATCTACTTCAAATTCTTGGGAGAGGTAGGCGATGTGGAGGCTGGCGGGGCGAATGACTTCGCCTGCAGTGGGTTCGATTTCGCCGGCGATGATTTTGAGTTGGGTGGATTTGCCGGCACCGTTGACGCCTACTAAGCCGATGCGATCGCCTGGCTTGACTTCCCAGGTGACATCTTTGAGTACGACGCCTGTGGGGTAAATTTTACTGATGTGTTCGAGTCGCAGCATTGTTGTGGGGACTGGGGAAGGGCTGGTTTAGCGGCGGATGGGATGCCGGCGCTGAGGTCGTGTTAATCTTAACAAATTTTAATTATATTTAGCGTATTGCCAGATTTTGATTAGGTAGGAGTTACGCGAAGAAACGGGGTTTCTCTGAAAAATCGCAGATTCTCACCTAGAGGTATACGAAGAAACCCGGTTTCTGACCTCGATGTGGGTTCAGGACTATTTGGGTGGGGCGATCCTCTTCGAGGGCTTTCCTTCGGATCGCTTCGCTAACGCTAACGGGCGATCGTGTTGTTTCAGATTGAATTTCTCGAATAATGGTTGAGACTTCTGCACATTATAATAGTGAGTGTCAACCTCGATCGCAAAAGAGAGCGATCGTGCCAGCAAGAGACATTTATTATCTCACGGACTTCAAAAACCTTTAAAGCAGGCGATCGGAGGTGCGATCGCCTTCAGCAAATTCCATTAAACCTGAGTAAAATAAGACAGCCCTCATCGCCACAAAACCTAACTCACCATGCAAACTTCAACATTTGACAGTATTTTAGACGAAATCGAAACCTTGTCCATAGACGAACAAACTGCTTTACTTGTCATCATGCACCGGAGACTTAGCGATCGCCGCCGCACCGAAATTGCTGCTAACATTGCACAAGGAAAACAAGACTATCAATCTGGAAAGGTGTTTCGAGGTACAGTTAATGAAGCGATCGCGGAGCTAAACCGTTGAAAGTTATCACCTTCATGATGAGGTGTATTGAAAATGATAGCTTATGCGATCGGCTTATGCGATCGGCTTTTTCAATAGAGAGGAAAGGGCGATAGAGTTTTGTATTTGTTGTATAATTGACGAAAGGGCGATCGGGCTTCAACGGCCTTTTTGCAAGCAATTATCAATTTATAGAATAATAGCAGTTGCCCTCAACTTAATAAATCCTGAACATTTAATAAATTGGTTTCCTAATTGTTGCTACTGTATATCATAACAGCGGGAATCACTGTAATTATTCCAAATTACTATCATTTTGATTTTTTTTCGCTCATTGTTATTAAACCCAAAGAAGTAATAGTAATCCCAAGGCCAGTAGCATACGCTGGCTGAGACAAAATAAATATTATTCCTATTAATAAAAATATAACTCCTGTTATCGGTGAGGCAACCATAATAACGAAGACCATTAAGAATATTGGCAATAAAACAAAGCTGACTCCAGCAGTTATTATACAAGACAATAAATCCTTTATCGTCAATTCTTCTCCTCTATATAAAAAGCTTACGATTCCTAATGCTAGGAGACCTAGACCCATAATTAGAGTTCCATGAGAAGATTTATTGGTATGTGGGGAAGATTGTTTAGACATAATTTTTATTAAAAAATATTAACGTTCATCTCGAAGTTTATTTCTCTAACAATTTTACTATTGAGTTAGCATTTAGGTTTAAATCCCTGAATTTGTTTTTTTTGAATTAGTCGCTATACTATCCCCTGTCGGATTAATATTATCCTAATCCAAAACAAACATTACTCTCTACTTTAAAAACCAATTTAATTGGGTTATAAAAGAGCTAGCGACTAATAGCTTATTTATCGTTTATTGTTTTCTAAAGCTCTCTGGGCTTGTTCAAGACATAAAACCTGCTCAAAACCCATATTCATACAATTTTGATATGTCGCCTCATCATGTATTTTAAGACAACGTGATAAAAGGAACATAAGCATAAAGAAGGCTATTACGCTATTAATTCTCGATGCTATTCGATGTATATTTTCTCGCTCACTTGATTCAAGTGTACGATATATTTCATGCCACTTATCCGACTCAAGAGAAGGTATGACTACAAACAATGCAAGAATAATTTTTTGCTTCGTATTTAGCATAATTTTTTAGTGAATTTTGCTACGTAAATTCGTGAATACGCATTTCCCTTCAACTGATTTCCCTATAAAGTGGGAATATAGTAGTCTGATTGGTGAAAGCCACCAGTAGCGGACACCAGCGCTAGCCTTGGCTAATATTAACGCTTCTTATTCTTATTAGCAGCATGAAACATGGCCCCTAGAAATCCAAGTCCCATCAGAACTATACCCCCATTTATCGTGCCCTCGTTATCACCCTCGTTATAATTATTTTGACGAATATGGGCGCGATAACCGGCACGCATCGGCGCACCCCAGTTGACGGCGGCTGCAACATCGGCATCAAATAATAGGGCTGCACCAACCATTACTGGTGCAACTAATGTCAACACCAAAACTTTCAATTTCACGTTGCTCTTCATAATTAAGCTCCTAAAATTTCCATTTTACCTGCGATAAACATAGTCTTTTTCTGATAACCTGTACATCCGCAATTCCACTGATCTTTTCACATTTGTGTCTTTTTATAATGCCAATGTGTGACAAAACATTTACTGACTGGTAGCAGGTTTTTGTAACAATGGGATCGCAATTTGCTTAACTGTTTCTGTACTATAAGTAGGTCGGTGCGAAAAAACCGAACTATGTTAAAATAAGTAAAGATAGGAAATACGTCTACCAAGGTAACTCAA
>NZ_JAUBRP010000146.1:0-5436 GCF_036701935.1 Microcoleus sp. M2_D5
TAAAAGTTTTTTTTAGTTATTTAGTAATGCACAAATTTAGGTGTTTGTCAAATTAATTTAGATGCGTTTACCCTGCTATACAGCCTCGGCTCTGCCTACTATCAAATGATTGTCAATGAGTGGGACAAAGCAGTTTTTGCATTGAGATTGCGTCACAATATTCGTGAGGAAGATTGTATTACTTACGTTCCCAAAGATTTAGAAAATGCTAACAATGCGTGGCGATATTTTTATAAATGTTGGGAATGTGACAGGCCGGAGGGTGAATCTGCCACAACTGCAATAAATGGTGTTTGTGAGGGTGTTGAGAAGTTGTATTCTCTCGGCAAAACGGCATTTGTTCAATACTGGATTTTGAGCGGTTACGGTCAGTCAGACAAACCCGAAGCTATTGATTATCGCGACCAAGCGGAAAAGTATTTAGTTCAGTCGCTCAACTTGCCTCGTTCTCAGGAAAAGCAAAGGCAAAAAAAAGATTATATCGCTGAACGGCTGGCAAGACTTTACATCACCAAAGAAGAGTATGCAAAGGCTATTCAAATCATTGAAAAGTACCGAGAGCGTAAATTAGACTCCTATGTAATTCATACTTTATCTCTGGGACTAATATTGTTAGGTAGATCGGAGCAAGCAGAAAAAGAATTACAAGCAGCGCTAAATGACAAAGGAAATGTAGATCAAAAAACTTCTAAGTTTTTAATGGGTTGCTCTTTTTTGGGCGCGGGTAAATTCGACCGGGCAAATCAAGTATTTCAGGAACTAAAACAGGAAAAAGAAAAAGATATATTTCTAATTGGAGAAGCATTTGCTGTGGCGAAGTTGAACAGAACAGCAGATGCGATCGAGTGTCTGAGGCAAGCTAATGAAATGAATCCTTGGCGGCTCTCTGTAGGTAAAAGTTTGGAGCAATTGTCAAAGGGAAAGGTTCGCGCCGTGAAGCCCTCTAGATCGCAAAGGGCATTAGATGTGGAAAGCTGTAGGGACGTAGATGTGCACGATTCCGATGGCGAGGGATTAGAGTATTATAGAGCGGTAATGCAGGATGTTTTCGGCTACGATCCAGACGAAACCGACGAGACTTTTGAACAATATTTGGATACTCATGGATATTAGTAGATTCAATTTCCTTAACTCCGTCAAGACTTGTAGTCATTAGAATACAGGGGTCGATAAAATGCCTAAAAGTGTCCCTTACCATCCGTTTAAAATTAAAACTCTCAAAGACCCCAATTTTTCTGCTGGCTACCTCACAGAGATATTTGAGGAAGAATCAGGAGATTTGGAATTAGGAATCATGCTCAAAGCACTTCGAGATGTATTTGAGGCTCTTGGGGAACCAATTATGTCAGATGAGTAGGCCTCATTGCATCTGGAAAAATTAGCTGTTTTGCTGTCGCATCATGGAAGCGTGACAATTTATGCTTTGGCTAATTGGCTGAAGGTTTTGGGATTGAAGTTAACAGTTGCGGTTGATGAAGGGGAGAAAGGGGAAGACGAAGGTTCGGTTAGTGATGTTGCAGAATTAGCTGAGGTTAGTAAGGTTTGATTTTGGGAGCTCGCTCTTTTTATTAACCGGAGATGAACGCACATTAACGCGCTATGGGAGAGGATAATGCGATCGCCCCTTCTCAAAAAGCCGCTAAACACTCTTTCGCTACACAATAAATATTCCGCAGCCACTTTACCTGCGATGCTAACAACCCTTGCTTAATCTTACCTACTAATTTGCCCCAGTTGTAGAGTTCTTCCACACTACGAGACTGGCGAAATTTCCCCTCATAAAAATCTACCCAAAATCTCGGTGCTTGATGTTGGCTGCTTCTCCAGCGTTTCCGCCACCGAATGCAATCTTGCAGCGTCGGCGGTTCGACTCCTAAAATTGGCGGCATATCTCCGTAGCTGACAAACCGACTGATCCCAACTCCGACAACGTGGATGACGTAAGCCCAGCAGCGAATGTCCCGAATCTGTTCTGGCTTGACTTTCAAGACTTTGGCAACTGCTTCTTTGGTTACAAAGCGAGAGAGTGGATTTATTTGCTTGGCTTCTGAGTTTTGTTTTGGTATCATGGTTGGTGACTCCGAATTTTTTGGGGTGACTCCGACTTTTTTGGGTGACTCCGACTTTTTTGGGTGAAGGCGACTTGATTTTGGGTGAATCCTACTTTTTGTTGGTGAATCCTACTTTTTGTTGGTGAATCCTACTTTTTGTTGGTGAATGCCAAATTGTCGGTCATTTGAATAAATAGCTGTTCGCTCTTCAGTTTTCGAGGCCGGGGGGCGATCGCTATTTATGATGTAAATATTTTAAGACCAATACTGGCCTGTTGTCAAGAATGGGATTGATTAAGTTGCGGATTCGAGAGCTGGCTGCCGAGAAGGGTTGGACTTTGACAGAGGTTTCTGAGCGATCGGGAGTTCACTACAGCACGCTTAAGAATTATGCTCGATCGCCCGGTTTAGCAACGGTTGACGTTACTCATTTGCAAAAATTAGCTCGAACTTTTGATTTGTTGATTGAAGATTTGTTTGATGTTGTCGAAGATTAGGCGCCGGAGTGCGGTTGCGGTGGTCGGCGCTTTATATCTCATATATAGTATAGGTGAAATTTCACCCTAATGTCAAGAGGCGAATTGGTTAAATTGCGGATCAGAGAGTTTGCTGCTAGGGAAGGCTGGACGCTGAAGGAAGTAGCCGATCGCTCTGGAGTATCCTACAATACTGTTAAAAGTTATGCCCGATCGCCCGGTATGGCAATGGCTGACATCGGTGCTCTGCTAAAATTGGCGCGGACGTTTGATGTGTCGATCGAAGAATTGTTGGATTTTGTCGAACAACAGTAACAAATTACACTTAAAATAAACCAGCGCCACCAACGCCAACCAGTTCGACATCGCAGGGACGATCGACTGTGGGCCCGAGCAACAGATGCGAGAGTTGGCGGATGGGACGGGGCGAGGTCAGAAAGAGATGATATATTCTCAGCGCCAATTGTAGCTGTTCGATCGCCCAAATCGGTCTACAATTTGTAACGTTGAGCCTTATTGAAGTGCAGGAGTGGAGCTGGCTTGGATAACGCTAGTCTGTCAAGAAAACCCCCGCAAGCCTCGGAGCTTGTCGCCGATGAAATTCCAGAAGCAGTGCGAGACCACCCATACCCAGAAGCGGGGCAGAGTCAGTCTAAGAAAAAAGGGCTGATTTGGAAACTGCTAGGGTTGGCCGCCTTAGCCTTTGGGGTCAGCATCTGGCTGCACCTCAACTTTAACTTGTTCCCAGCCACCAGTCAGGCAGAGCAAACTCAACAAGACTCAGCGCCGACAATTTCCGCGTCTCCGTCTGTCCCGAGTCCAGCTACCACCCCAAAAGTCCCCGCACTCCCAGAAAACCTGCTGGGACACTTGCCCTACCCAGAAGCACCAGCCAAAGACTTGGTAAGCGTCACCTCCGACGGTAGCGTCAAACTCCGCACCTCAGCAGCAGCAAAATATCAGGAAATGGTCAACGCCGCCGCAGCATCAGGCATCTATTTCGCTCCCATATCCGGCTTTCGCTCGCTGCAAGACCAACAGCACGTATTTTTTGACGTGAAAGCCGAACGCAGGCAAAACGCCAGCAAGCGAGCCGAAGTCAGCGCCCCTCCAGGTTACAGCGAACACCACACCGGTTATGCGATCGACATCGGCGACGGCACCGCCCCGGAACACAACCTCAGTCCCAGTTTTGAAAATACCGAAGCATTCAAGTGGTTAGAAGCCAACGCCGTCGCCTTCAGCTTTGAAATGTCATTTCCCAAAAACAATCGCCAAGGCGTCAGTTACGAGCCTTGGCACTGGCGCTTTGTGGGCGACAAGCAAAGCCTCGAAACTTTCTACAAAGCTCATTCCATGAAAAAGTAGAAGTCAGTTGACAGTTGACATTTGTCAGTTGTCAGAAGGAAGGCACTACACGGATTAACACGGATAGAAGGATAATAGACTCTCCCACTCTCCCACTCTCCCATTCCTCCACTCCCCACTCCTCTACTCCGGTGAGCCAAACTCGTGATTGCAATCTATCCAGGCAGCTTTGACCCCATTACCTTCGGTCACGCAGACATTATCGAGCGGGGCTGCAAACTGTTCGATCGGGTAATTGTTACCGTAGTCAAAAACCCCAGCAAAACCCCTCTGTTCACGGTAGAGGAACGGATCGAGCAGATCCGGCGCTCTACCCAACACTTGCCAAATGTAGAAGTAGACAGTTTTGAGGGTTTGACAGTAAACTATGCTAAGATTCGACAAGCCAAAGTGCTGCTGCGGGGGCTCCGGGTATTAACAGATTTTGAAATGGAACTCCAGATGGCCCACACCAATAAAACCCTTCTGGGTGAAATTGAAACAGTTTTTTTGGCAACTTCTAACGAGTACAGCTTTTTAAGTAGTAGTGTAGTTAAAGAAATAGCCAAGTTTGGTGGCTCCGTAGATCATCTTGTTCCGAAACACGTCGCCCTAGATATTTACAAATGTTACGCCAGCAGGAACCAACTCGCATCGAACCCGACATTACCGGACGCGGCACTGAGAACGAATCACCTCAGAACACAGCCACCTTCGGAGATCCCACCCGAACCGCAGGAGTAGACATCCAGCGGGAATTGAACCGGCTTGAGGAAATTGTTCTCGACAGCCCGCGAATTCCCATGACCAGACGCACTCTGGTGGATGAAGAACAGTTGCTCGATCAGTTAGACTTGGTGAGGCTAAATTTGCCGATCGCCTTTCAGGAAGCCGAGACGATCATCCGGCACAAGGACGACTTGCTTCAAGAGGCGGAACTTTACGCTCAGGAAGTGATAGAAGCAGCAGAACAGAGAGCGGCAGAAATTTTAAACGATATGGGCCTGCTCCAGCAGGCGAAGATAGAGGCAGATCAGTTGCGCCAGCAAGTTTTGCTCGACTGCGAGGCAATTCAGCAGGCCACGCTGGCGGAAGTCGAACAAATTCGCTACCAGGCTCAAGAGGAATTGGAAGAGATGAGAGTCAGGGCGATGGCTGAATGCGAGGAAATTCAAAACGGAGCCGACGATTATGCCGACCAAGTGCTCGATAATATCGAGCACAAGTTAAGCGATATGCTGCGCGTGATCCGCAACGGGCGCGATCAGTTGGATAGTGTTTCTGCGTCCCACATTCATCACAACAACGGTTAGCCCACAGTGAACTCATTGCTTGAACCTTGATAAAAGTCTACCTAATTGAGGTAGATTTTTTTTCGGAATAGTCTGTATAGTCTTTCTTCTTCCCTCGCATTTTCTAAAAGTATGGCACTTCCCAGTAGAGTATCTCAGGGATGAGAATTAAATAAAATCCACTCTTGAAAGTGGGATGGGCGTCCCGCCCGTCCTTTTTGGACGGGCGGGACGCCCATCCCACAAGAAAAAAGGGAAATTATTTAATTG
>NZ_JAUBRP010000147.1:0-5412 GCF_036701935.1 Microcoleus sp. M2_D5
GTGGCGGGAAGTGGATTTGAACCACTGACCTTCGGGTTATGAGCCCGACGAGCTACCAGGCTGCTCTATCCCGCGTCGCTTTGTCTCTCTTTAATATAAACATATCTTTCTGAAAATTGCAACCCCTAAATCAAAAAAACTTTTTAGATTGTGGGAGGGGTTGCTGAAATCGGCGATCGAGTCTCGATCGCCCTAAAGCATCGAAACTTCCCCGATTACCTCCAAGCGCTTGAATTCACTGAGAGTCAGGTAAGTCTCCGCAAGAGTTTCGGCGATCGTCGGAGTAATCCACCCCAACTGCTTGAGCAAGTGAATCGCCACAGCAAATTGAGCGCGCTTTCCTCCATCCGTCACCTTAATTGCCAAGCCCATGCCTTCGCCAACGCGGCCAATGCACTGCACCCCTTCGGCACCCGACTTGCTCACCAATTCCCCTTGAGTCAAGCGCATCAGTTCCGTGTCAAATTTGCCCTCACCAGCAACCATCATCGGGTGGTGAGTCATAGCGCGGACAATCCGCTCCATCTCCACATTGTCGCCGGAAGCCAACTTAGCGTACAGAGACGCCATTTGCCCCAACTGCAACAGATAGGTAGGAGCGCCGCAGTCGTCGCGAGCGCTGATAAACTCTTCGGCAGGCATGGCCAGCAAGTCAGCCACTTTGCCCAAAATAAGCTGCTGGACGGGATGTTTGCGCCGTAAATAAGTGTCCAGAGGCCAGTGCAGTTGCTGGCAGACAGCCAGCATTCCGGCGTGTTTCCCGGAGCAGTTGTATTGCAGGGGGCTCTTTTTGCCTTCGGGAATGGGGCATTGAAGTTTAGAGGGGTCAATGTCGCAGCGCCACAGGACGTTAAATACCTGGCGCGATTGCTCGATCGTACCTTGATGGGAACTGCAAATAATCGCTAAATCTCGATCGGTCAATTCGTAGCGTTCTAAAGTGCCAGTCGCCGTCACCGCCAAAGCTTGAAAAGGCTTGAGTGAAGAACGGACAAATGAGGCCGTTTCCGAGTTACCAGCAACAGACAGAACGCGCCCGCGGTTGTCGCAGACAGCGGCCTGGGCGCGGTGCCTCGATTCCACAATACCTTCGCGCAGCAGTGTCACTTCCAGTTCGGGAGCTTGGGTTCGTTTTCCCCTTGTCATATCAATTTTAGATTTTAGATTTTAGATTTTAGATTGAGGCCGGTGGAAGTTTTGAGTTGCGAGCTGCCAGTTAAGAGTTGTAAAGTTAATCTTTCTGCGAGCGTTTCTCACTCATGCACTCAGTGTGCGCTGTTAGCTGTCGGCTGCTGTCTCAAAACTCAAAACTCCCTTCCATTCCCGATTACAAACAACTCCAAGTTAGTCCCCCGGCAACCAGCAACACTGTCAAACCATAAAAAGTCTGCCGCAGACGCCTGAGAATTGGTTCTAGTTGGTAGCTGACAATCAACTGGTCTTGAAGCAAAACTTCGGGAGTTTTAGGCCAAGATTGACAATCGTACCAGCCAGACTCTTCGTAGACGACCGTGGGATTTGAAAGGCGCGATCGCACGTAGAACCAACCCAAGTAGAGCCGCAGCAAAGCTAATCCTAGAATAAAACCGGCACCTGCAGCACCGCACAGGACAAACTGAGCTGGATACTTGAGGGGAGCAAAGCTAGAAGCAGCTATCGGCAACGATACCAAGCAACTCCAAGCCCAAACCCAAGCTAGTTTTGCCAGGTATCCGGGCCAATTGAGCGTTACCCAGCTAAAAAACCAGGATTCTTTAAGTTCTTGGTATTCATTGATCGGTCGCTGTTCTTGCGGAACCGGACAAATAGAAGCAGAAACGTTTTTCACATTAGCCATCCTCACGGCGCGGGGGAAAAGTCAATGCGTTCGGCGTGTCCCCAGAACGCTTCTAAATTGTAGAACTCCCGCTCTTGAGGCTTCAAGATGTGAACGATGGCGTCGCCGTAGTCCATGACTACCCAACTGGCGTCTGATAGTCCTTGTGTACGCAGCGGCAAGCGTTGCCACTCTTCTTCCACTTGGTCTGCTATTGCTTGGCAGATGGCTCGTACCTGCACGTTGGAAAATCCGGTGACGATCGCAAAGTAGTCTGCCAAAAAGGATACTTCTGACACTCGGAGCAATACAATATCTACTGCTTTGCGGTCTTCGGCTGCTTGGGCAACGGTCACGATCAGGCCGCGGGCTTCGTCTGGGGAGGTGCCGTCCGTTGCTGTAGACTGGGCCCTGGAGTATTCGAGTTGGGTGATATCTGACATTAAGTGTTTAAGTTCCTAATTGATACGGTAAGAAAGAATGGGTGCGCTATTGGCTTTGGATTGTTGGCAGTTTGAGACGGGAAATAGGAGTTAGGTTGAAGCCAAAAGTAAGGACAGAATTTCTGGTGAATTTTACTTTCAACTTGTGATTTGTTCGATCGACTTCTGGGTCGAATTTCCTGTTTCCGGCGATTCGCGGGCCATTTGCAGCGCCCAATTCCGCGTAAGTACGGTGCGGGGGTGGATGTAGCAGCGAGTTTCTAGCAAATATTTAAGAGAATAATCGCTAGTTTGCCACACGGCTGCATAAAGATTTTGCCAGCTTGCCTCGCGCAGTGCTTCTAGTTGGGCTGTGTTGCCGCGGCTCGGCTCTATGGTATCTGCTATGAATACGGTACAACTGAGCTGGCTCATGTTTGGTCTGCCGAGGGTGTGATTGGCGATTGCGTCCAAAATTTCTCGATCGACCACCCCGAATTCGTCTCTGGCGACGATCGCGCTGGCGTCTGCGTGCAGCAAATGCGGGTGTGCTTCCAACACTGAGTCTAACTCTAAACCTTCCTTCTGGGCCATTTGCAGCAGCAGTGGAGGTTTGAAGTATTTTGCCAAATCGTGCAACAAACCGGCCGATCGGGCTTTTGCTTCGTCGAGGCCGTAATGGCGAGCCAAGTCACCTGCTACCTGTTCGACTCCGAGGATATGTTTGATTCGGGCAGCAGGAACGCGCTCACAGAGCCAAGCTAGGACGTTTTCGCGATCGGGTGCAAGTGTCAAATATTAACTCCAAAATTGTATGAGCTACTATTTTAGCGTTTTGTTTCGATCGGCTGCGGTATCGGGCACGCAGGCAGGGCGGTTTCATTTTCACGAAAATCGCGATTTTGACTCTTGTAGTGTCAAGAATTCCTACCCCCCACAGACGATGATTCACAAGCCTTGGCGACATGGGGGCAGCCACTCTTTGCTGCTCCTACAAGAGCATGAAACAGCCCTGCCCTCTGCTTTCAATTTCGCGGCAGAGTATAATAGAACAAAATCTCTCAAACCTTAGCTGAGTCTATGGTTAAGCCTCGCCAAGCTGATTCTACCTTGAAATTGATTGATGAGTATTGTCAGTAACCTGTGGAGCATTTAAACCAGTAACGAGGCTTGTAGGGTGCATCAGGAGCGAACACTTACGCGCTTATGCGGAAAACACTTCTGTAATGACGCACCCTACTATCGTCTTTTAAATTCCTAACAGCTTATTACAGAAATCTGTTTTCAGAAGTCAGAAGCTTCAAAGCTTTTACACACATTCATGCTCGTGTAATTTCTGATATTAAACGCAAGACACTACCAGCCATTGCAGAAATAAAGGAGCTAGAAAATGCTCGAGGGCAACATCACTTTGCTTGGCTCGATTAATAGCATTAATTGATTTTTATTCTCATCCCTTCTTTTCCTTGATAAAAAAAAGTAAAATATTATTTTAGTCTGCTGCTGAGTGACATAAAAGAGGTAATAATTTCATCAGTTATTGAAGCAATCCTTATTCTAGCCACTGCTGGTAATACAAATATACGGTAGACTAGGGAAGCAAATCCGCAGGGTAAGTCTGCTCAATATCACACATTTTTTATTTGAGATAAAATCCCATCCAAAAATTTTAGTTTTGTCGTCTAGTTCGGAAGTATAGTTTGCTTTTGAATGGGCAATATTTGATGTAAAATGGGTTCTTCAAGCATTTCCGATGAGCGAGCGAGTTGGTTAGGTTGCTAGAAGAGGGCATGAGGGCTACCATTGAGTATTTTTACCTCAAAAATATCAAGGATAAACAACCAAGTTGAAAACCTTTCCACGCTCTGGCTTAAACTGAACTACCTCAAAAAATAGCTGTTTGGGGCGATCGCCTCCTTTGAGCTTCACGACTGCTAGACGCGATCGGCCTCAAAATCTCAAATGATTTATATAAACATACTTATGGATAATTTTCGCTCCAGTGGAGACAAGTTCTAAACAATTAATAATATGGCTTCGGTATCGAACGAGCTGCGATCGTTCGTACAGAACCCGGACGGACAAGTGCAGGAACATTAGAGGGCATTGAGAATTTACCAAGTTTGCTGAGTAAACTAGAGATAGAGTAACCCCGAATTTATTGAGGACTGGAAAATGGAGACAATTACTGACCTGCCGGGGTATCGCATAACAGAACAACTCTATGCAGGATCTCGCACTCTAGTCTATCGGGGTATTCGGGAGAGCGATCGTACTCCCGTCGTCATCAAACTGCTGCGAAACGAATACCCCAGCTTCAGCGAACTGGTGCAATTCCGCAACCAGTACACCATCGCCAAAAATCTACGTCTACCTGGAGTGGTTGAACCCCTCGATTTAGCACCTTACAAAAACGCCTATGCTTTGATAATGGAGGACTTTGGAGGAGTTTCTCTGTCTACTTATCTTCCGGGAGCAACTGATAAAAACCAACCCGATAAATCTCTATCTTTAGAAAACTTTCTCAACCTAGCCAGAGAGCTAGCAAATATTCTTCACTCTCTCTACCAAAACCGAGTTATTCATAAAGATATCAAACCCGCAAATATTCTGATTAACCCACATAGCAAACAAATTAAACTAATTGACTTCAGTATTTCTTCCCTGCTGCCGAGAGAAACCCTAGAAATCCAGAACCCCAACACCCTCGAAGGAACCTTAGCTTATCTTTCCCCAGAAAAGACAGGAAGAATGAATCGAGCAATTGACTATCGGAGTGACTTTTATTCCCTGGGTGTTACCTTCTATGAATTGTTGACAACACAGTTACCCTTCGAGTCAGACGACCCAATAGAATTAGTGCATTGTCATCTAGCCAAACAGCCAATTTCGGTACATGAAATCAACCCAGAAGTTCCCCTAATTTTATCCCAAATTGTTAGTAAACTGATGGCAAAGAATGCCGAAGATCGCTATCAGAGTGCATTAGGACTTAAACACGATTTAGAAATTTGTCTGGCTCAATTACAAAACACGGGTAACATTGAGACCTTTGCATTGGGGACGCGGGATATGACAGATCATTTCCTCATCCCTGAAAAACTCTACGGCAGAGAAACAGAAGTTGAAACCTTATTAGCAGCCTTTGAGCGAGTCAGCAGGGGCAGCACCGAA
>NZ_JAUBRP010000148.1:0-5407 GCF_036701935.1 Microcoleus sp. M2_D5
CTTTTCACTCGCTCGCACGCTCTCGATCGCTTTCGCTACGTAACGTGCGATCGATTATTCAGCAAACCCTAATTAAACGTCAAACAAGCCCAGACTGGAGAAACCCGGTTTCTAAAAGAAACCAGGTTTCTAGGTGTTCTATTTTTAATCCACTAAACACTTAGTCGATGTTTAACATCAAATCCGGTTGCAGGGGAATAATAAAAATCGAGTCAAGAGTTAACACTCAACCATTCCGTTTTTCGACCTGCCCGTCAACAGTCAACAATCATTTCGCTCGTGCAACCGGAATTGATATAACTCATTCATCCCCTGTGGGTGGGCACTGAGGAAGTAATCTCCCAACTCAAAACTACGTTCAAGCTAGGCTGCATCGCGGATAGCAACAGGTTCAGATTTTTTGGTGGTGAACTGTGCGGGGGGTGCAAATTCTCTGAGATATCTCGATATCGATCGCAAATATCCCACTTCTGCTTGAATCGAATCCAGGGTAGAAAGACTCTCAACTAAGTCATCAAACTCATCTGCCGTAACTCCAGCACTTTGCAAGACTTCTTGGTTAAGCCGCCCGCAGATTCCTTGCAGGAGGAGTTCGATAATCTCGCTATACTCAGCGATTTGGGTTCCGTAACCTTGCAATTTCTTCGGATTGATTCCCCACTGCAAAATCTTCAACAAGTCTTCAGGGGCACTCCATGCAAAAGAGGAAGCAATCACTTCTTTTTCGGCTGCGACAAGAGCGTGCTTGATTTGCACTTCGGGGAAATCTGGATTAATGATTAAGTTTTCCAGCTTCGACACTTGTTTATCTAAGACCGGCAAAGAAAAAGGAGCTAATTCTACAGTCACCATGTCGCCAGTATCGTTAACACTTCTAAAAGGATCTTCCAACACATTAATTAGAAGGTGAATGTCTGTAGGTTTTTTCCAGTCAAATTGTCCAAGGAAAAACGGTTCTTCATATCCCGGCAAAAGTCCTTGAAAATAAATCGGCAGATTTTTGCCTGATTCAATAATTTTATAAAGAGCTACTTCCAAGGTTTCTGTGGGCCAACCCAGATTACTTACTGCGACAAATTTCAGTTTTCCTGGAACGGACACAACCAAAGAATTCAGCAATAAATGTACGGCTTCAAAAAGATTTTGAGCAGTTACGTAACGGTGGGGAGCGTGAACGTTGACAGTTTTACATTGTTCTACTTTTTTGGACATTTGCTCGCAGAACAAGCTATTTTCCAACATATGAGTAAAGCGAACCATCCCGTAAGTGACATCTCCTTCTTGAGCTGCTTTGGCAAATTGCCATTCGGCAAACTTTTTCGAGGCGGCGTAAACTTCGGTTGTAAAATATCGAGATGTTTTGCCTGTGGAAGAGAAGATGCAGTGTTCTACGCCGTATTCTTCGCAGAGTTGGATGATGTGTTTACATCCTAACAGGCTGGTTGTAACTGTTTCTCGGATTTTGATTTCAGCTAGTCCGGGTTGACGTTGGGCTGCTAGGTGAAAAACAATTTCTGGTTTTTCTACCTCAAATATGTGTTGGAGCGCGTCGAGGTTGCGAATGTCGGCGGCATAGAAAGTTACAGCACCTTCTGTGTTAAAAACCGGGAGATTTTCTTCGGGGTTTTGACATCGGGCGTTGTCTGCGGAAATGATTTTCGTTGCGCCTAATTCGAGAAGTTTTGCGATTAAGAAACGACCGACACATCCTTCTCCACCGGTGATGAGGATGGTTTTTCCTTTGATTTGGCTGGTGACTGCAGATGCGTATAAGTGAATAGTGCGATCGCGCACGTCGCTAAAAGGTTCGCTTTCTAATTGTCCGTCGGCTTGATAGGCGGAGATTAGCTGTGCGGTGAGAGTTTGTAAGGTCGCGAGGATTTCAGGATCTTGGGGATCCGGGGAACCGGGCGGAACTAGCTGCTGGATGCGCTCAATTATTTCCGCTTTGCTGGCACCTTCAAACACTTCTCTTTGGTTAAATGCACTCTTCACTTTTTTGGCTCCTTTAAATTCTCGAAATACCGTTGCTGATAAGCGACTTGTTAAACCAATTTTCGAGGGACAGAATCTTTAAAAGTCTGCTGGGTTTTAGGATTTTTTCGACGGAAAGCTACTTAATTGGAAAAACACGCGATCGGCTCTGCTTGTAGTTGTATTAAGCGCTTTTGTAATCTGCTTGCTTGTGCGATCGGCAAATATCGGCAAATTCGGAATGTTCTCTGTCAAAAATATGTCACTACAACTATATACTTAAATTGCTGATTGGTGCCAATACTCGGAATATATCTTTACTATTTCTTTGCAATTACCTATGAGTTTTTACGCAATTTTAAAGTTTATGTAAAGTAGGGTCTACGTTTAAAAAACTTAACAATACACTAGACCTTGATTCTAGCACTTTACTATTTAATTAAAATGTATTTTTTGTTACTAAAATAAGCGGGGTTTTAAGTAAAACTACGCACAAAAATCTCAATCAAATATTTCCGTCTGCTCAAAATCTTGTTACTTGAGGGGTGGGGTAGTCCTGCTGTGCCTACCCCTGTATGTGTGCTGCTACTAGGCGCGAACAATTCGTTCTTTTTTGCTGCCTTCAAAGCCACGAGCATCCCCAACATCGTAGCCTCCTGTTCGCAAGCGACGGTCTAAATCGCTGGCTTCAGGAGAAGTTTTTGCTGCTTCTTCGATCGTGACTCTGCCTTCAAGCACCAGTTTGTAAAGACCCTGGTTGATAATCTGCATTCCTTCGTAAGTATCGTGTTCCATCAACCGGAAAGCTTCATCATCAGCACCTTTCATCAAGTAATCGTGCATGGCAGGTGTATTCACCAAAATATCGTGAACTGCTACCCGACGGTTGTCAACTGTTGGCAGCAAAAGTTGGGCAATTACCGCTACTAAAGAATCGCAAATTTGAATCCGCATCGCCTGTTGTTCTTCGGGCGGGTAGAGGTTCAACAACCGATTAATAGCGTTAATGGCGCTGCGAGTGTGGAGAGTTCCCAATACTAAGTGACCGGTTTGAGCTGCTTGCAATGCTGTATTTATGGTAACGCGATCGCGCATTTCCCCGATCAGAATTACATCTGGATCTTCCCGCAAAACAGCCCGCAAAGCCTGCTGAAACTCGTGGGTATGCAAGCCGACTTCCCGCTGGCTGACCAAGCATTTTTTAGAAGGGTGAATGAATTCGATCGGGTCTTCAATTGTAACTACGTGCTTTTGCTCCATCTGGTTGAGGTGGTCGAGCATCGCAGCTACGGTTGTCGATTTCCCCGAACCTGTCGGCCCAGTAACCAATATTAATCCCTGCGATCGCAAAATGATATTTTTCAGAACTTCTGGCAACCTCAAGGAATCGATAGTAGGTATTTCCAAACTAATCAACCGCAATACCATCGCACCGCCGGTGAGGGAATCAAAACAGTTTAGCCTACAACGCACAAAGCCGGGGTAAAAAATTGCTGAATCTAATTCTTTGGTAGTTGCAAACTGTTTTCGCTGTTCGGGGGTGAGAATTTCGGCTAGGTAATTTTCAAAAATTTCTGGCGTTACTTTGGGGTGGGTGGTTGCTACTTGCATCGCGCCCCGAATCCGAAATCGAGGTACTTGGCCGACTCGGATGTGAATGTCGGAAGCTCCTGCGCTATGGGCATCTCTGACCATTTGTTCGATCGTGCTGACGGGTGTCTCAACAGGCCGCTGCTGCTGCTGCTGCTGGGCTGCGGGGGGCACGCTCGGCGCTGGTGGAGGCGGCGCGGGAGTTGCAGCCAAGGGCGGGGGCGGGGGCGGTGTTCGTCGGCGGCCTTGAGCCTCTGGTTGAAGGGGTGTAGGATTGTTTAATGGGTTCATTTTTTGGTCTCCAGTCAGTCTATTTTAGATTTTAGATTTTAGATTTTAGATTGACTCCACAGATTAATCTGGGAGCAGGAACTAGAGTCTAAAATTTGGGCATCGACCCTGACTGAGTGTACGTGGCAGGGTATCCGTTTTTGGGCGGGGTAAATGTAGATTTACTGCGAAAAAATGCCCGATTTCTAATTTTATCGCTCGCAGCTAATTCGGTGTTAAATGCTGAGAATATTTTACAATTAGGCTGGATGGGGCGATCGAGTAATTAACAATTTCAACTCCTATGAACATCGGTCACAAAATTGCCGACTGGCTCGAAAATCGCGCTGTTACCCCTGCCTACGCGGGTTGGCTGCTGTCGGGGATGACGGTTTTCTTTTTTGGGTCGGCGACTAATACAATGTCTGGGTGGCTGTACGTGCTCAGCGGTGGGGGTTTGGCGCTGTTGGCAGTAGCGGCGGTTTTGCCTGGAAAATCGCTCCGTGCCTTGGAAGTCCGTCGCCGCCCGATCGAACCGGTGAGTGCGGGCGATCGAATCACCGTCGAACTAGAAATCGAAAATCGCGCCCGCCAACCTAAGACTTTGTTGCAAGTGGTAGACATCTTGCCGTTTGTCTTGGGAGAACCGGTTGTTCGCCCGATCGAAGTCATAGAGCCTAACAGTACATACAGGGATACATACTATTTAGAAGTCCGGCGGCGGGGCGTCTATCGCTGGCAAGAGGTAAACTTGAGGACGGCGGCACCTTTAGGGTTGTTTTGGTGCCGGCGCAGCCGCCCGGTAAAAGCGGTGGCGGTTGTCTATCCGCAGGTTTTGCCGTTGAGCACTTGCCCTTTGATCGATCGCATCGGTCAAGAAGACAGCCCGCAATTTTACAATCGCAGTCGATCGCAAACTGCCACCGAAGGCCTCACCCGCAACCTGAGACCTTACCGCCACGGAGACCCCACCCGTCTGATTCACTGGCGCACCAGCGCCCGCTACGGAGAACTGCGGGTGAGAGAGTTAGAAGTTGCAGCCGGGGGTCAAGAAATTATTATTGCTCTCGACAGCGCTGCGGCGTGGCAGCCAGAAGAATTTGAACGAGCCGTGACAGTTGCTGCATCCCTGTACTTCTATGCTAGCAAGCGCCTGTTAAACGTCAAACTTTGGACTGCCGGGACTGGACTTGTTTCGGGCAACCGGGTAGTTTTGGAAACTTTAGCGGCGGTTAATGCTGGGGAAGATGCGATCGAGAATCGGCCGAAACTGCCGATAATTTGGCTGACTCAGTATGATATCAAAGAGTCTGCAACTTTAAGCACTCTTTCCCCTGGCAGCCGCTGGGTACTCTGGCCGTCGGCAACTGATGAAACAGGCAAAAAAATGTTAGTCAAACATGAGTTACCTGGTTTAGAAATTCGCTCTGACCGACCCTTAGAACTTCAGTTACAAGATCCTCTCGAAAGAGCGATTAGTTATTAAGGAGCGCAAACTGGGGGGGTGACAAAGATGCCTAAGAGATAGACCGAATCAGGGTTGCAGCCCGCATACCTTGTTGATAAAAGCGAC
>NZ_JAUBRP010000149.1:0-5299 GCF_036701935.1 Microcoleus sp. M2_D5
ACAAGTTGCTGCGACTGGTCAGGTTTTGGCTCAGCTTTTTGGGGCTAGTAATACTATTACTGCTCTCGATTTTATGAATTTGGATAGGTAAGAATAAAAGCGCATTTTATCGGGGGGCTTTTGCCGATATTCTACAGGCTCGTTTTTTTAACTTAACCTGACTTGTAGAATATTTTTAACTCAACGAACATCAAGCTCGTGACTTATTTGATGTTCTACAGAACGGCTACCCAGAAATTGGTTTTAGTGAGTAATTCATTCCTGATTAAAGTCAAAAAGCAGAATTTATCACGACCAAACTTATAACGTTTATTTTACACAAATAGATACTATTTGATATAGGACTAATTGAGTACGATAAAATTGGTTTGTTATCTTGACTCAAGTCCTAATAAACGTCTGAGGGGTTAAACCCCTTATTACTACAAATACGAACAATTGTCAACTAGCTGGTGCAAACAAATTTTGCACCTCACGGCGTAATTTTCTTACATCTGGCGCGTTTTTTTTATACTAATATACTAAAATAATTCTGCGCCTAGTCAGAATTGGCTAAAAAAACGCCTGATTTCCCAGGTAAATCCAGCTAACTGCTACTTTGGGAAGATGTCGATCAAAAAAATATCGCAGTAAATGGAACTTGTTAAGTATGCGAAGCCGAGAAATTAGCAAGTATAAATTTCCCATTAGCAACTAACAATAATATTTACGACTTAAGGTTGACAATTAACACGTCAAGGAGCTATCTACCTCATGAAAAAATCAGGGTGCAACTACTCTTCGCAAATTAACCAATCAAGTTGCGATCGCCGCGACACTTACTGCATAAAAAGTTCTTGGATTGGGGCGTCGTTAGTGGGCGATCTGGCGCCGGATATTTCCGGTTTAACAAAAGCGATTCGGGGTGTCAAGACTGCAGGTAAAAAACATTTAGTTTGCATAGATCCGAGGGTAGAGAATTATCAGCATCTTGCCAGCGGAGTCAAACCAGGGACAGAGATAATTGTCCTCGATAGAACTCTGGACGGAGTAGAACAAATTACCGAGATTCTAGCTAAACGCAGCTCCATTGCCAGCCTTCAGATTGTTGCTCACGGCAATGAAGCTTCCGTGCAACTGGGGTCAACTTTACTGAAGAATGAAAACTTATCAAAGTACGATCGGCATTTGCAACAGTGGCACAATGCCTTTAGCGGAAAAGCCGATATTTTATTATTAGCGTGCAGGGTTGGGGCTGGAAAATCCGGGATTGCTTTCGTGCGGAAGCTGAGAGAATTAACAGGCGCAAATATAGCGGCTTCAAACAATCTAATTGGCAGTGCAAAATTAGGAGGAAACTGGCAATTAAATGTTACAGCAGGACGAGTAAAAACAGCAGTAGCTTTTGAAATAAACACCCAGGAAAATTACAGCGGTGTCCTCATTAATTTAGTGGACGAAAGTTTTCAAGACGCACGTCTAATCGGGCCTTGGATCTCTGGGGTAACAGGCACGTCAGACGCTCCAGCTTTAACAGCAGGAACCGGCACTGAGAATTTTCCGGGTTTGAACATAGACCCGGTTGGCAGCGGGGCGTTGAGATTAAGTACAAGAACTTTTGACCAATCTACTTTTGTCATCTATAACAGTCAGGTTCCCGTCAACAGCGGTCTTAAAATTGTCTTCGATATATTTGCCTACGACGGCACTGCACGTAATAATTTAGCAGGGCAGACAGGGGACGGTATAAGTTTCTTTTTAATTGACGGTACTGTGACGCCAACAGTAGCTGGAGGCTATGGAGGTTCTCTCGGCTACGCCCAAAATACAGATACAAATCAGTCCGGTTTACGGGGAGGTTATTTAGGAATTGGATTGGATGAATTCGGAAATTTCTCAAGTACAACTCAAGGGCGTGTAGGCGGACTTCCGGGGGGGCTTAGACCCGATTCGGTAACGCTTCGAGGTAGCGAAGTTAGGCAATATCAATTTTTAACTTCTACGTTTGTGCCGCAGGGAATAGATAATATTCCGGATACGGTAAATCCTCTGCCTCCAAACGGGCCGGACAACACCATTACCAGCAATCGCGAAGCAGCCAAAAGAAGAATTCAAATTATTTTTTCACCTCCGAATTCTGCAACGCCAAACCGTCTCACTGTTAACTTCGATCTCAACAATAATGGTTTGTTTACAGATCAGGGCGAGACTATTATCGACATTGCCAATTTAGAGAACATAAACGGGCCAATCCCGGCAACATTCAAATTTGGTTTTGCCGGTTCAACGGGAGATGCTACCAATATTCACGACATTCGCACTTTGTCGATCCAAACTATAGACGTGCCGCTTACTACAGCAGATGTTGCCTCAACGAAAAAAGGCCCGTTGGCGGCAGCACCGGGTAGCAGCATCACTTACACAATTACGACGGTAAATAACGGCCCGGACGCCGCCGAAAACGTGGTGGTTGAAGATCAATTGCCCGTCGGGGCAGTATTTGGCAGTGCCGACGGCAACGGCACTTTCAACCCGACAACGAGACTGGTTTCCTGGAGTATTCCGAATTTACCTGTTGGGGCCACAGCCACCCGCACCGTAACTGTTACGACCCCAACTACACTCGGCCCTATTACAAACAGTGTATTCAGCAGCAGCAGCACGATCGATCCCGTACCCGGTAACAACAGCGGCAGCAGCCCGGATGCGAGAGTCACGACAACTATTACGAACGATAGCGCCGATGTAGTGACGCGCAAAATTGGGCCGGCTACTGCGATCGCGGGTTCGACTGTTACCTACACAATTACGGCGACTAACAGTGGGCCGAGTGCGGCAACCAATGTGACGATCGCTGACACCATTGTTCCTGGTTTAACAGGAGTCAGCGTCTCCGAGGGCGGAAGTTACAACCAAACTACAGGTATTGTGACTTGGACGGCGATCCCATCCCTAGCCAGCGCAACCAGCACCAACAGAACCGTCAGTTTCGCAGTTCCCGCCACCGGCGGCACCGTCGCCAACACTGCTAGCAGCACCTCGATTACCCCAGACCCCAATCCCGGCAACAACAACGGCAGCAGCCCCGAAGCGCGAGTCACCACGACGATCGCCGATAGCGCCGATGTAGTGACGCGCAAAATTGGGCCGGCTACTGCGATCGCGGGTTCGACTGTCACCTACACAATTACGGCGACTAACAGTGGGCCGAGTGCGGCAACCAATGTGACGATCGCCGATAGCATTGTTCCTGGTTTAACAGGAGTCAGCGTCTCCGAGGGCGGAAGTTACAACCAAACTACAGGTATTGTGACTTGGACGGCGATCCCATCCCTAGCCAGCGCAACCAGCGCCAACAGAACCGTCAGTTTCGCAGTTCCCGCCACCGGTGGCCTCGTCGCCAACACTGCTAGCAGCACCTCAACCACTAATGACCCCAATCCCGGTAACAACAACGGCACCAGCCCGGATGCGAGAGTCACCACTACTATCGCCGATAGCGCCGATGTAGTGACGCGTAAAATTGGGCCGACTACTGCGATCGCGGGTTCGACTGTCACCTACACAATTACGGCGACTAACAGTGGGCCGAGTGCGGCAACCAATGTGGCGATCGCCGATAGCATTGTTCCTGGTTTAACAGGAGTCAGCGTCTCCGAGGGCGGAAGTTACAACCAAACTACAGGTATTGTGACTTGGACGGCGATCCCATCCCTAGCCAGCGCAACCAGCGCCAACAGAACCGTCAGTTTCGCAGTTCCCGCCACCGGCGGCCTCGTCGCCAACACTGCTAGCAGCACCTCAACCACTAATGACCCCAATCCCGGCAACAACAACGGCACCAGCCCGGATGCGAGAGTCACCACGACGATCGCCGATAGCGCCGATGTAGTGACGCGTAAAATTGGGCCGGCTACTGCGATCGCGGGTTCGACTGTCACCTACACAATTCTCACCGAAAACAGAGGGCCCAGTACCGCCACCAACATCACCGTTACAGACAGCATCGTTCCCGGTTTAACGGGCGTCACAGCATCCAACGGCGGTACTTACAACCCAGCGACAGGCATTGTCAGCTTTCCGTCCATTGCCAGCTTAGCTGACGGCGTGACCGTCAGCCGGAGAGTCACATTCCCAGTCTCGGCGACCGGGACTCTCAGCAACACGGCAAGAAGTACCTCAACCACTAATGACCCGAATCCCGGCAACAATAACGGCAGCGATCCCCTCGCAACTGTTACCACCAGCATCGCCTCTGCGCCGACTCCGACTCCCCCACTCCCACCGACTCCGACTCCGACTCCCGCCAACCTACGGCCGATAGCTAGCAACGTCAACCTCGAAATCGCCCCCAGCAGCATTGTGGCGATCGCAGGACTGGGAGGAAGCGACCCCGACGGGTCGATCGCATTTTTCACGATCGACACCGTCCCACCAGCAAATGAAGGGCTGGTATTTTTAGGCAATCCCGATACTGGCGGCAGGATTGTCACCGTCGGTCAAATTCTGACACCTGCTGACATTAACCAATTATTTTTCCAATCGACAGCCAACTTTACAACAGCAAATTTCACCTACAGGGCTACAGATAACCTCGGCGCTACCAGCCCCGCCAGCGCTACTGTATCGGCGCTGCTGCCGGTGGCAAACCAACCGCCCGTAGCTAACAACGTCAACCTTGAGATCGCCCCCAGCAGCGCTGTGGCGATCGCAGGACTAGGCGGCACAGATCCAGACGGTTCGATCGAATCCTTCACCATCAACACCATCCCACCAGCAAATGAAGGGCTGATATTTTTAGGCAATCCCGAAACAGGTGGCAGGATTATCCGCGCCGGTCAAATTCTGACACCTGCTGAGATTAACCAATTATTTTTCCAATCGACAGCCAACTTTACAACAGCAAATTTCACCTACAGCGCTACAGACAACCTCGGCGCTACCAGCCCCGCCAGCGCTACTGTCTCTGCCATTCCCCTGAACGAACCAACACCAACACCCGCGCCGGAACCAACACCAACACCAACACCAACACCACCAACACCAACACCACCAACACCAACACCAACACCAACACCACCAACACCAACACCAACACCAACACCACCAACACCAACACCAGCCCCAGCGCCAGAACCAACACCCGTACCCGTCCCCGCGCCAGAACCAACACCAGCCCCAGAACCAACACCAACACCACCAACACCCACACCACCAACACCCGTCCCTGGGCCGGAACCAAAACCCACACCCACACCACCCGTCCCAACACCAACACCAGCCCCAGAACCAACCCCCATATTCAACCCAGTACCCGAAC
>NZ_JAUBRP010000150.1:0-5249 GCF_036701935.1 Microcoleus sp. M2_D5
CCACTCTTGAATGTGGGATGGGCGTCCCGCCCGTCTTTTAAGGACGGGCGGGACGCCCATCCCACAATAAAAAGTAAAATTATAAGTTATTTAATTCGCGATCCTTAAGGCGTTGCAGGCGAGATTTGCTTTTTTCGAGGTTGTGCGATCGGCAGCGTTACTGTAAACTTAGTGCCAACACCTTCTTCACTGCTCAACGTAATTTCGCCACCGTGCAAGTCCACGCATTTTTTAACAATGCTCAGCCCCAGTCCAGTACCGGGAATTCGACCGACATTTTTAGCCCGGTAAAATGAATCAAAAAGCCGTCCTTGGTCTTCTGCTGGTATGCCAATTCCTGCATCCTGTACCGAAAAAATAGCCTCAATTTTAGTAACTTTTAATTCAAAAATTACTTCGGTATTGGGGGGAGAATACTTAATAGCATTGGACAGCAAATTTCCCAGAATTCGCCGGAGCAAGCTGACCTCCAAACACGCCATAGCCGATTGATGGTGATTCACAAAAATCAGCCTCACCCGATCATTTTCAGGTTTCAACTTCAAGCTGCTTTGAAATTCGCCTACCAACTCATTACAAAACTTTGCTAAGTCTAGCGGTAGCAAGCAAAACCCGGCTTGTCCTGACTCAACACGCCCCAGCAGCAGAACATCATCTAATAACAAATCTATACCTTTGGCTGCTGCTTGAGTTTTGTCTAGAAGTTCTTGTGTTTTCTCCTCTGTTAATGTCAACTTGTACTTGCTAAGAAGTTGTGTAGTGCCGATGATGAAATTCAAAGGATTGCGAACGTCGTGGGCAATCATGTACAGCAGAGATGTTTTCATCTCGTTGAGCTCTTGGGCTGTTTGCAGAGTGCGATCGAGTTGGTCGTGAGACAATTTGAGAGTTAAAGACAACTGGCGCGATCGCAGCAAAATTTCCACCCGCGCTTGCAATTCTATCTTCTCGATCGGAGCGATAATCAAATCGTCAATACTTTGCCAAATAAATTGCGTTGCCATCCCTACATCCGAGCGGGATGTAATCAAAAGAAAAGGCAAGCATACCGGGTGTTCTGCCTGTTTTTGTGCCGCCACCCACTGCCAGTGGCGTTTCAGGGAAATACCGTCAATTATTCCCAGGTCAAAAGATTGATTAAATGGTAAAAACTCCTCACTATTTTCTGTTGAGTTTGGCAGCAATACCTCATAGTAAACAGCTAGCCATTCTAATAACAGGCGGCGATTTTCTTTTTGTTCGACAAGCAATAAAATTTGACTCACGCAGATTCTCCTAGCAAGCTGTGAACAATTCCCAGCAAATCTCTAACGATCAAAGGTTTTACCAACATATTCCGAGCCCCGTGGCAGAGGCTTTCTTGCCCAATAGCAGCGCTTTGTTTGGGCGAAAGTATCAGAAAAGGAATTTGGTGATTTCGCAGTTGTTCGCAGCAGTCCCAAATCCGGCGATCGAAACCAGAAATATCTACTAAAGCCATACCGATCTTAGCAGGCTGACTGAGAACTTGTGCAACATCTTCAAAGGTATAAGCCGCGAGCATCTGGTATCCTTCTTTGTTAAGAAATTGTGCTAATAATTCCAAGTTTCGATGATTGCGGTCTACCGCTAAAATTATTGAATTACCAGTCATTGATCTGCTTCCTGTGAATACGGGTTATACCATTTTAGATGGTAGATTGTAGATTTTAGAATGGGGAGTGACTGATTATCTATCGGTTGGGAGGTGGCCTAAAGTGGGATTCTTTTTTTATCTGGTATTATAGCAACCCTAAATCATTCGCGTAATTATTGTAGGGGCAATCCCAGGCCCGGTTGCCCCGATAGATAGGGGATAGGCACTCTTAGCACTACCCCTACAAATTTACATGAATGATTTAGGATTGCTATAACTTATTTCTTTTCGGCGAGGGATTACATAGGTTTTCTGTTGAGTGAACTACAGATGCTCGGTTGCAGGACACGGCCGCGTTTCCTGTGTCCCTAATGTAATTTCATAGAATTGAAAACTACACTACGATAAAAGTCGAAAAATACACAAATTTACCAACATATTTAAGTTTTCCAGAACTTAGGCTAGTGGTGAGGTGCGCGGTGCGCCCCCTACAGGTAGTTGTGAGCTGCGCTCCCTACTCATTAGTAGATTCACGACTCCAAAATTAGCTGCACTTGCCCAGAAACAGCAGGACAAACCCCGATTCAATCTTCATCCGCTCCCCCCTCAACCCACACCGGCGCCGAACTCAAAATGCCGCGCAGCCCCGCTATCGGTTTGCTGACTTTGATTCCGTAGCGAGTAATATCGAGTTCTCGCAGAGTTCTCTCGAAATTGCTGACTCGTTTTTTAATTACTCCGATCGCCTTGCGGATTTCTGTCCTATTATGCAATTGGCGTTCCAGATAGCGTATAAACAGAAGATTATCCGCCAAATAGCTAATTCCGATCTCGGTCAGCCGAAAATCTCCGCTAATGGCTTCTACCTCATTAATCAAGATAACGGTGACTCCCATATTCTTCAGATACTTGCACAAAGCGTGCAAATTGTTCACCAAATCTTGTCCCTGCATCGAAAGCTGATAGCCAGAAATACTGTCAATCATCACAATCCGCGTCTTTTCCTGCTCCACCTCCTGCCGTACCATACAGGCAAACTGATCCGGCGAGTACAGCAAAGGTTCCACGGGTATCACCGAAAGGCTTCCTTGTCCAATCATCGCCCCAACCGGGATGTTAACTGATTCGCAGCGGCGCAGCAGAGTAGAACTTGACTCCTCAAAAATGTAAACTACCGATCGCTCCCCCCTTCCTGCAGCTTCCTTCATAAACTGAATCCCCACCGTCGTTTTACCCACGCCGCTAGGCCCGCTAATCACCGTCACAGTCCCCCGTTCCAGTCCCCCGTGCAGCAGTTCGTCAATTTCTGGAACCCCAGAAGAAATCGCTTCCGCAACAAAATCCTGTTGAAAGTTGTCTGGAAGCAGTCGCGGAAACACCTCCATACCAGCATCAGTCAGGCGCAGCGAATGGCGGCCGCTGCGGAAGTTGGAGCCTCGCAGCTTGGTGACAGACAGGGCGCGTCCTTCTGTCAATAGTTCTAAATAAATTACTCCGTCGCTGATGAACTGCAAATCGTCGTCGGGAGCACTTGGTGTGCCTTCGGAGGTAAACACCACCGTCGCCCCCCCTTCCACCAAAAACCGCAGAAAAGACAAAACTTGCTTGCGAAATTGAAACTCATCCGCAGCTAAGTAGCGAAATTGAGTGATTGCGTCCAAAAACACCCGTTGTGGCTTGACAGCTTGGACTCGCTCGATAATCTTTTGTGTAGTCGGTTCTCGCTCAACCTCGGAGGGGGAGAAAATGTCATAAGTCTGAACTTCTGTAAAGAATTCTGACGATGGGCTCAAATCCAGGAACGCCATCGCTTCCATATCAAAACCGAGACTTTCGGCATTTGCCCGCAATTGCGCTTCCGGTTCTCCTAAAGTAATAAACAAGGGCGTTTCTCCCACAGCCACACCTGCTGCCAAAAAGTGAAAGCCCAGTGTAGTCTTGCCAGTACCCGGGCCGCCGCGCACCAGATAAGAGCGTTGAGGAATTAGGCCGCCGCCAATCACTTCGTTGAGACCGGTAATTCCCACAGAAAGTCGGTTTTGAGACATTTGTTTTTTCATCTTTTGAATATGGGGCCCGTATTAATATTTAATGGTTTTATGCAGTGTTTTGATAATTTTTTTTACCGGGCGTCTCATAACCTTCATGAAATCTTTTTCTACCGAAAATTACGTTAGCACACAAGAATTAGAAAGTATTGTCGGCACTGCTGGCATCTGTCTGCAACAGTACACAGAGGTATTTTGGCAAGAACGGGTAGAAAAAGCAGTTGCCCCGGGGACGAAAATAGATTGTACTGTTTACCCCAATACTCAGGAAGAACTGGCGGCGGTGATTGCTTGGGCACAGCAACATCGCTGTGCAGTCTTGCCTTGTGGCAGCGGCAGCAAACTTGGTTGGGGCGGTTTAGTTAAATTAGACCCCGATCCCCCCCAGCCCCCCTTAACAAGGGGGGAGCAAGATGTTGTCAAAGTCCCCCTTGTTAAGGGGGATTTAGGGGGATCTCCTGGGGCAGGGGGGATCGCGGCCGCGAGCACGGCGCGTCTGAACCGACTTGTAGAACACGCTGTGGGCGATTTAACGGTGACTGCGGAAGCGGGGATGAAGTTTGCGGATTTGCAGCAAATTTTAGCGACAGCAGGTCAATTTTTGCCGATCGATCCGGCGTATCCGCAACAGGCAACTTTGGGCGGCATTGTCGCTACTGCTGATGCGGGTTCCTTGCGGCATCGCTATCGGGGGGTTCGCGATTTGCTGTTGGGAATTACCTTTGTGCGATCGGACGGTAAAATTGCGGTAGCCGGGGGTCGAGTTGTTAAAAATGTCGCCGGTTACGACTTGATGAAACTGTTTACTGGTGCTTACGGCACATTGGGCGTCATAAGTCAAGTAACTTTCCGAGTTTATCCGCTGCCTGAATCATCGGGAACCGTAGTGCTGACAGGGGAAATTAATGCTTTGTCCCAAACGGCTCAAATCTTATTATCCTCTGCTTTGACACCAAGTGCCGTTGATTTGCTGTCACCTGAATTAGTCGCAAAATTAGGCTTAGGAAAGGGCACGGGATTAATCGTCAGATTTCAAAGTATCGCCCCAAGTGTTAAACAACAATCAGCCCGCTTGCTGGAAGTTGCCGAAAAGTTGGGTTTGCAAGGCACTAACTGCTGCGAAAATGATGAGCATCAGTTATGGCAAAGATTGCCAGAAACAATGTGGGATTCTGGCACAAAGCCGGCAATTATTTGCAAAATAGGAATCAGGCCGTCGGAAGCTGTAACGGCAATTAACGAATTGCCCGTACAGGACGCTTGGATTCATGCAGGTAGCGGTTTGGGGGTTTTGCGGTTTGAGACTGCGACTGCGGAAACGCTGTTGCAGGTACGCAGAGGGTGCGAAGCGAAAGGCGGTTTTCTGACTGTTTTAGCAGCGCCGGCCGACATCAAGCAACAGTTAGATGTTTGGGGCTATACTGGAAGTGCGATCGATCTAATGCGCCGGATTAAACAGCAGTTTGACCCGGAAAATATTTTGAGTCCCCATCGTTTTATCAGCGGTATTTAGGATCGCGAATTAAATAACTTACAATTTTAATTGTTATTGTGGGATGGGCGTCCCGCCCGTCCTTAAAAGACGG
>NZ_JAUBRP010000151.1:0-4250 GCF_036701935.1 Microcoleus sp. M2_D5
GGTGGGGCGTCCCGCCCGTCCTTTTTGGACGGGCGGGACGCCCATCCCACAACAAACATGAAAAGTGGAAGTTATTTAATTCTCATTCCTTATTTACCCACAAGTGCTACAGCACCGCTTTGCAAAACAGGAATTTCAATGCGGAACTCTGCTCCTTGATGGGGTTGAGAAAAGCACTGGAGGAAGCCACCGTGCTTATCAACTACAATTTGATAGCTGATGGATAGCCCTAATCCAGTTCCTTTACCAATTGGTTGGGTGGTGAAGAAGGGATTGAACACCTGTTGTCTAACAGTTTCCGTCATCCCCGGCCCATTGTCTTGAACTTGAATCACCACGTTTTTAGAACAACCTGGCTCAGTTTCGTTGGTGACTAGCTTAGTCCGAATAGTGATGCGACTGGGATTTGTTTGGATGTCTTTTCGAGAACGCTGATTGTCGTAGTTTTCTAAAGCATCGATCGCATTTGCCAGAATATTCATAAAGACTTGGTTCAACTGTCCGGCATAGCACTCTACCAGCGGTAAGTCGCCGTACTCTTTAACAATTTCAATAGCAGGACGATCCGGTTTTGCCTTCAGTCGATTTTGCAAAATCATCAATGTGCTGTCAATTCCCTCGTGGATATCAACTGGCTTCATGTCTGCCTCATCCAGCCGCGAGAAGTTTCGCAGCGACAGGACAATTTCACGAATGCGATCGGCTCCCACCTTCATTGAACTCAGCATTTTGGGCAAATCTTCACTAATGTAGTCCAGCTCGAACTCTTCAATTTTTTCCTGAATTTGAGTATTAGTTGGATAGGTTTGCTGGTAAAGCTGAATCAACTCTAGTAAATTTTGCGTGTATTCGGCAGTATGGATCAGGTTGCCATAGATAAAGTTGACTGGATTATTAATTTCGTGAGCAACACCAGCAACCAGTTGCCCCAAACCTGACATTTTCTCTGCCTGAAGAAGCTGTGCCTGAGTTTGCTGTAAGGTTTTGAGTGCAACCTCAGCTTCCTCTTTTGCTTGCCTTAATGCAGCTTCGGCTTGCTTGCGCTCAGTAATATCCAGTGCCAAGGATGCAACTCCAATAATATTTCCACCATCCCCTACTAAAGGCGTATTGAACCATTCGCAAATAATGGTTTTGCCGTTTTTTGTAAAATTTTCGTTGACGCTGTAGATTCCTTGGGTGTACATCAACAACTCGTTCATAATTCGATCGACCACCTTTCTGGCAGACGCAGGCACAATTAATTCTGCCGCATGGTGTCCGATCGCCTCTTTGGCCGTGTAACCAAAAATCTGCTCTGCCGCTGGATTCCAGGCAGTGACTTGAAAGTTTAAATCCCATTCCACCACTGCCAGTGCAGTTTGGCGGAATAGAAAAGATAGCCGCTGTTCCGACGCTTTGAGTTCTTCTTCTGCTTGTTTCCGTTGAGTAATGTCAATCCCTGTTTTGATGATGTACTCAATTTCACCTCGATCGTCCACTAAAGCAGTATCTGACCAAGCAATGAGCCTAAGTTGTCCATCTTTACTCGCCCAACTTCCTTCATACTGCTGGGGAAAATTACCAGATTGTAAAGACTCAAAAGCAGTTTTGGCTTGTCCTGCTAAGTCTGAGTTTGGGAACAATTCCCAAATGTAGCGCCCCTTCACTTCACTAAACGAGTAATGAGTCGTTTGTTCGCAAGCTCGGTTAAAGCGAACGATTTGTCCCTGCGGGTCGAGAACAACTACCAGGGCCCCTGCAATTTCAAGAATAGCTGAAACGAAATTGCGTTCCACTTCAACAGCTTTAATCAGTTCCTCTAACTGAGTTGCCATATTGTTAAAGGCGATCGCCAATGTCCCCAATTCGTTTTGGCTGTGGATGTTGACCCGCGTATCTAATTCCCCCGCACTGAGTTCAGTAGCTGCCGCGGTTAAGCGCTCTAGCGGCACCACAATTTGCCGAATAAATAGAAAGCCAATGCCAACAGCGACGATCGTCACCACCGCCAATGAGCCTGCCATAACTGAGAGCATTTGGTAAACGGGAGCATACGCCTCAGCCGTTGGCAGTTCTACCACCACAGTCCAATTGACGCTCCGAATTAAGGTACTCGCTCCCAATACTTGTATCTGCTTTAGACCCTGATAAACGTTAAGGCGCTTAATATCTTCGGATGCTTTCAAAAATTGAAAAAAGGGACGCTTAGAAATATCTTGAAGTTGAAACGTTTCTGGCTTACTACCCTTTTGAGCAATGAGAAAATTACGCTCATCGACTACATAAACATAACCCGTCTTGCCAACCTCCGTTTGGGAAACAATAAACCAGAGAAAGTTGAGATTTATCTGCGCTAATAGCACCCCATCCACCTCATCTCTGTCATTCCGAATCGGAACCGCCATAATGGTTGTTAGTTGGTTGGTTTGAGGATTAATTTCTACAGGACTCACATAATCTTCCTGTTGTTTGAAGGCACGAATAAACAGTGGCGAATTGGCTGGATTTTCTAACTTGAGCGGTTCGTAGGGTGAAACTGACGCGACAACTTGTCCCTTCCGGTTCAAAATGGCAACGGCTTTATAAGCATCATTATGACGAATCAACCCTTCCAACAGGCTCTGTTGCGCTTGAGGTTGAAAGTTTGTGAGTCCTTTGACCCTAGCTAAATAGCTCAGTTTTCGTTTCAAGTCATCTAGATAATTATCAATCTGCCCTCCTGCTGTCTGGCTGCGCGCTTCTTGGAGCGATCGCGATTGCTGGATCTGCGCCTGAAAGCTGAGGTAGATCAGCAAGCCACCTGTGGGCAGCAAGCTCAGGAGAACCAACAATATCAAACCATAGCGAAGCTGATGTGCAATAGAAAAGAAGCGTTGCCAGGGATGTGAAGGGGAGCTTTTGGCGATCGGCAGAGCGCGATCGTTGCGTTGATTTTTCATCGGACTTAGGCTCAATATTGGTAAATCAATTAATCGGCGCACTAAGGAGAAACATCAATTTGGCCAGTCGTCACAGCATCTCGGATCGTCTTGAAAGTGTCCTCTTCCTGAGACGTGAGAGTGCCACGGAAAGGAGCAAAGTCATAGATTTTTTCCTTGAGCCCAAACTTGTAAAGTTTTCCTTCCCAGCGACCTTGCTGGGTTAACACTGCCACATTTAGCACCAGATTGGGAATGTCCTGCAGAACGCTAGTTAGGACTTTGCCGGGAGCAAGTTCGTACTGATCCTTTGACCAACCAATCACAAAGACTCCTGGCTTTTGCGTAACGGCTTTTAGGGCGGCAAACCCTGCCTCATCTGCGTTGATTGCCAAAACATCTACTCCAGAGGCAACCATATCCGTTGCGACTTTGGTGGCTTTGTCCGTATCACTCCAAGAGTTGAGAAAAGCAGTCGAGGGTTGAACGGAGGGATTCGTTGCTTTCACTCCCCGCCTAAACAATGCTTCTTCTTCTTTGTAAACCGGATAAGGTTCACCCACAATATAGCCAACTTTATTGCTTTTGGTCTTCATGGCAGCCAAAGCGCCTGTGAGGTATCCCACCTCACCCGATCGAAAGGCAACAGCCCCCAAATTTTGGTTATTCCCTGGATACGTGGTAACCAGGGCAAATTTCGTTCGCGGAAATTCTTTAGCGACCTTTTCGGCAGCTTTGATATAGGCACCACTGCATGCAATTACCAGGTCATAGCCTGACTGGGCATATTTGCGAATGACAGCTTCACTATGTTCACTGTCAATACTGCCAGTAAAGTCTACCCGAGCATTATATTTATCTTTGATGAGATTCAATCCTTCAAAGCAAGCTTGATCCCAACTGTTGTTATCTTTAGGTCCTGTCGCGACCAATGCCACTCTAAAGCTGCTAGAGGTACTTGCTTCAGGGGAAGAGTTTACGTTCGGAGTCGATCGATTGCAACCGATCGCAAAAAATAGAGCTAGAGCCACCAGAGTCATTTGTTTGAAAAGAGATTGAATTCGCATAATAGCTTTTCGCAGCAATATTACTTTTTCTACGCCGATAAATTTGTTGAAGGGTATCTCACCAATCTTCACAACTATTACTCTCGCTCGCATTTAATGACTCTGACAGATTCAGCGTCACACTCATTTAAGCTCAAAAACGAGTAAGGACACGGCACTGCCGTGTCCTTACAACTCTAACCTGCAATTAATCGAATTTGTTTGCTCTTAGGATCGCGAATTAAATAACTTACAATTTTAATTGTTATTGTGGGATGGGCGTCCCGCCCGTCCAAAAAGGACG